>NZ_JBPYCR010000004.1:0-118226 GCF_051846915.1 Virgibacillus sp. W0181 | reverse complement strand
TAAAAAAACGCTCCGCTTCAAGCAGGGTTTCCATAAAGGTATTGATCGCTGCAATATTGCCGGATTTTACCTCCATTCGATACTCAATTTGTTTTAGGTCATTCGTTGTTTCTTCCTCTGCGTCAGAGTCACTTTTCGCTTGATCATCATTCGTACCAAGTGACGTGACCTCAACTTTTGAAGTTTTTGCGAGTTTTTCTAATTGTCGAAGCACGGTTTCCGGTGTTTTTTCCAGCGGCACTTTCATTGCTACTTCATTTAATTTTTGTTCCTGAATATTGTCTTTTTGTTCTGTCAGTTTTGCAACTTGTTTCTCGTAAAGCTCCACTTCCTGCGCCGTGCTTTTAGCTTGTTTTGCAAGCGGGCTAATGACGTTGACATAAAGCACCGTGTAGACAAGCGCAGTAACAACCAACAGAGCAATGCTTGTGATTGTATATATTTTATTCCAGCGTTTGCGCATGTTCATTAAGCTCCTCTACAGCCAATGCCGAATCGATCTTTAACGTCAACATTGCTTCAAATCCGTCATTTCCATTCGTAATTTCCGTCAGCTCCGTATCGGTGATATATGATTTTTCGCTTAGCATTTCCGTATAGTCTGCAACTTCCGTCAATGACGTAAACGCTCCAACAATCACTATTTTCTCCGGTTCGGTCATTTCATAAACGGACAGCTTTCCACCTGCAAGCGGCAGAACAGTTTCCTCATACATTGAAAAAACAGGGGCGGTTTCTTCCTGCATTTTTTCCATCTCTTTTTCGATCCTTTTTAGCAATTGTTCATCGGCCGTTTCTTTTTGCAATGAGAGCAGTTCGGTTTCCAATCCTGCAAGTTCTGCTTTATCACTCTCCATCGTCGTTGACAGTTCATATCGCTGGTAAAAAATTAGCGCAGCAATTAGAAGCAATAGGAAAATAAATGCAATGGCAAAGAGTACTGGAGCAACATATTTACTTTCTTTTTTTTCGATAAAGTTTATTTCAACCGTCATAAGTTCACCTTCTATGCATCCTGCTTTAATCCAAGCCCATATACATCCACATATTTGCATTCTTCATCAGAAATTGGGGGCGCATAAATATCCAGTGCAAATTCTTCGTTCAACGACTTTTTTATTACCTGCAAATAGGGGGAGTCCCCAGTAAGCAGTATTTGTTCAACTGCCGCATCGCCGTTCATAATCGAATATTGATAGAAATCCAGAATTCTTCTAATCTCGATCATATTATCTTGTATCGGCTGCTCCAGCACTTGTGCATTAACGGCTTGATCAGGCTTAATATACCGGGTGAAAATGGCTTTATTATGCTGAAAGGCGGTTAAAACTAATGCGTCCTCATTCCAATGAATGAGTAAAAGATGCGCAGGTAATTCAGCAATATTATGGGCAAAATAGCGATAAATAGAAAGGAACGTCAAATCTGCTACTACCGGCTTTAAGCCAACTTCTTCAAAAGCTGTCGTAAAGCCCGTAATTTTTTCCTTTGGATAAGCAAACAATAAAATTTCTCTTTCCTCTTGTTTCACTTCCAAAAATTCAACTGCTAGCGCCGGCTGATCAAACGGCAAATAAATTGTACTGCCGAGTTGGTTTTTTATGTATCCGATTGCTTCTTCTTTCTCCAAAGCTGCCGGAATTTTCAATTCCCGTATAACTACAGTACTATCAGGAAGGGCAAGGAATAATTTCTTTCGCTTCCATTTATGTTTCACGACAAGCTTATTCATCGCCTCTTTGAATACTGCTTTATTTAAAATAACGCCATCTTGCACTGTACCTTGCGGAAGCTCCAACTCACCTTTGTAGGCCAGCCCGTCCATCGAAGGCTGTTTGTGGAAAGAATAACGAATAATGTTGTTGGTTATAACGAGATTAACACGACCGGCCGTTGGCAAAATCATCCTTCCACCTCACTTCTTGTTGACTAAATAATGTAAGAAGACGCCCCAATTGCATGATGCAAGGGCGTCAATTGTATAACTAATAAGTATTCATTTATATTTATGGCGTATACCCAGGACAACCTTCCATTTGCATAATATACTTACCATCGTTATTCTTTATAACACCAGTATTTTCTCCATAAAGATTACCACTGTTGGGGTCTTCAGGTATTTCTTCTAAAAATCCTTCAGTTTTTAAAGTCGCAAGATCAGTACTATCCCCTATATTATCTTCCACAGCCGCTAATCTTGCTGCATTAGAAACCAACTGACAATTTGCCTCATGTACGTCTTGCTTTTTTCCATCCAATATACTCCCAATCGCCGGAACAGCAACAGCTGTAATAATTCCTAATATAACGATAACGGCTAATAATTCCACCAACGTAAACCCTTTTTCGTTTTTGAACATCTTTTTTACTTTGTTAAACATATTCATTCCTCCTAATTTAAGAAAAATTAGGTCGGTCGCACTAATGACTCCAGATTATCCAAGTGCCCGATGTATAGATAATCCTTCCCCATCTCCTAATCTTATTATAATAGATTACTAGTTATATTTCGACAAATTATGTGTCGATTTTGCAACTTTTAACCAAAATTCTCAAACATAGAAAACATTGGCAGTACAATTGCCAGTATAATACCGCCTACAACAACAGCAAGCGTGACGATAATGAGTGGCTCAATTAGCACTTTGATCCGATCGGACAGTTGTTCCACTTCTTCCTCATAAAAGTTTGCTACTTTTAAAAGCATCGCGTCGAGTGTTCCGGTTTGTTCGCCGATTTTTATCATTTGCACGACGAGTGCGGGAAAAGCCCAATGACCTATCATCGGGACAGTCATTGATTCGCCGACGGTCAATGATTCACGCGATCGAGCAAATATATCGCGAATCACGCGATTTCCGATAACTTTTTCCGTAATTTCCACCGATTGCAAGATTGGCACGCCACTGTTAAATAAGGCACTTAATGTTTGGGTCGCCCGAACGAATGCGCCTTTATGAACGAGCTGGCCAAAGATCGGAATTCGCATTTTTATAAGATCCATCTGATAGGCAAATGCTTCTTGTTTCATAAATACCCGGTAAAGCGCAACGATCGCAACCACCAACACTATCAAAACCCACCAATACAACCCAGCCCAGTGACTGAGATTTACAATAAACTGGGTATAGGCTGGTAATTCCTGACCAAACGATGAAAACATCGAAACGAATTGCGGCACGACAAAAACGAGCAAAAAGATCGTTAATACAAATGTGATTAAACCGACAATGCTTGGATACATTAAGGCCGAGATTACTTTTTGCCGGTTATTGTACTGCTTCTCGTAGTACGTAGCCATTTGATTCAAGATTTCGTCCAGCTTCCCGCTCGCCTCCCCTGCTTCTATCATATGGACAAGCAGTTCGGGAAAAACGTTCGGATGCTTGCTTGCTGATTCAGACAGGGATTGCCCTTGTTCTAGACGCTTATTCATATCTTCCAGTGCGATCCGCAAAGCATAGTTATTCGTTTGCTCTCTCATCGTTTTTGTTGCATCGGAAATAGGAATGCCGGACTGAATTAACGTCGCATATTGTCGCAGGAAAATGATGAAGTCTTTGTGTTTTATTTTTCTGTTTAGGACAAGATCTTTGTTCCATGGTTTTGTTTCTTCCATGCGATAAACGATATATCCTTCCTTTTCCAGCATGCTTAAGGCTTCCGCTTCATTGTCAGCATCGATTTTTCCTTTCAGTCGTTGCCCGGATATCCGCTTGGCTTCGTATTGAAAATTCATTCAGCACTCCTCCTTTCCTAATAACAAGCTAATAATGACCTCTATCTGTTTCCACTTTACTATATTTCATTTAAATAAGGAGCGACGGTTTCATAACTAATTACACTTTCCTGCAGTAGACGACGTAAATCCATTTCAAGCGTATGCATACCAGCATCTTTTGACGTTTGCAGCACGTTTTGAATTTGATGTAGCTTTTCATTGCGAATTAAGTTTTTAACCGCGGGTGTATTCACTAGTACTTCCGTTGCTACTCGCCGGTTCATTCCATCTAGGGTCGGAAACAAGCGCTGAGAAATTACTGCCTTTAAGATTGAGGACAGTTGGATTCGTATTTGCCCTTGCTGTTCCGGGGGGAAGACATCAATTATTCGCTCAATCGTGGACACTGCATCGGATGTATGTAGCGTACTTAATACGAGATGACCGGTTTCGGCTGCCGTAATTGCTGTTGCAATTGTCTCTTGATCGCGCATTTCTCCAACGAGAATAATATCAGGATCTTGCCGCAAACTAGCTCGTAGCCCGTTAACAAAAGTACGTGTATCCGGTCCAACTTCTCGTTGATCAATAATGGACATACGATGTGCATGTAAATATTCAATCGGATCTTCCAGTGTAATAATATGTTTTTCCGTTGTTTTGTTAATATAATCGATCATGGAAGCAAGCGTTGTCGTTTTCCCGCTTCCGGTTGGTCCGGTCACTAGGATAAGTCCTTGGGGAAGCGCAGTCAGTTCTTGAACAATCGACGGCATGTGTAGCTGTTCAAATGTCGGTACACCTGTCGGGATTAGACGAATGGCAAGTGATAAATGGCCACGCTGGTAAAAAGCGTTCATTCGAAATCGTAAGCGGTTGTCAATTGTATAAGAAAAATCAATTTCTCTCTGCTCTTGCAATGTTCTCCATGCCGCTTCCGATAAAATGACTTGGCAAATTGCTTCCGTTTCTGATGGCTGTAAAACAGATCCATCCATTTCAACCAGCTTCCCATGAATCCGGAATACCGGTGCTTTATTAACCGTTAGATGAACATCTGACGCATTTTTTTCATTTGCTTCCTGCAACCATTGATGAAACATTTCCTTCATCTCATTGCCCCCCTAAACCTGAATCGTCACTTGCAACATTTCTTCCATTGTCGTCAAGCCTGCTTTCACTTTTTCCAAGCCATCATGCACGAGGAACGACGCTCCTTCTTTTCGTGCCTGTGAACGAATTTCTGTAACGGAGCGATTATCCATTAACATTTCCCGGATTGCATCGTTCATTACAACAACTTCCTGGATGGCAATTCTACCGCGATATCCTTTTTGCTGACAACTGTTGCATCCTTTTCCTTCATAAATGGTATCAACGTCCACATGATGTTTGTCAAAAACATCATGTTCTAATGCGGAAGGGGTTCTTTCGGTCCGACAATCACGGCAAATACGCCGAACAAGCCGCTGTGCAACAATTCCGGATATGGAGGATACGACCAAATACGGCTCAATGCCCATATCAAAAAGTCGCGGAATAGAATCTATCGCACTGTTTGTATGGATTGTACTAAAGACGAGGTGCCCGGTTAAAGAAGCGCGAATGGCGATTTCTGCCGTTTCCTGATCGCGAATTTCCCCAACCATAATGATGTTCGGGTCCTGCCTTAAAATAGATCGCAAGCCTCTTGCAAATGTGAAGTCAATACCGCTGTTTACTTGTACTTGATTGACTCCTTCTAGCTGAATTTCAACGGGATCTTCAATCGTAATCACATTTACGTGTTCTTCGTTCAAATAATTAATTGACGCATATAATGTCGACGTTTTCCCTGATCCGGTCGGTCCGCTTATTAAAATTAAGCCCGACGGTTCGTTAATGAGCTGTAAATACCGTTCGTAATTTTCTTTGGAAAAATCCAATTCCTTCAGCCGCATAAGAGCACTACTTAAATCGAGTATCCGTATGACGACTTTCTCCCCGTATACCGTTGGCAGTGTCGAAATTCGTAAATCAACGGGGGCAACTCCGATCGTCGTTTTAATTCGACCATCCTGCGGTAAACGTGTTTCCATAATATTTAAATCAGCTAAAATTTTAATTCGGGCGGTTATAGGTTGCTGCAGGCTCTTTGGCAACATTTTTTCTGTCTGTAGACGCCCGTCAATACGATAACGAACAGTAATATGTGCATCCTGTGGGTCAATATGTACGTCACTTGCCTTTAACTGCACGCCTGTTTGCAATAATTGATCAAGTACTTGGATAACAGAAGATTCGGCATCAGAAGCTGAAAAGTCACCGTCTCCATGATCGTAATATTTATTAATCGTAAACAAAATGTCATCCCGTGCAGCAATGACCGGTGCAATGTTCCACCCAGTCGATATTTCCAGATCATCAATAATATAATAGTCCATCGGATCGTTCATTGCCAGAACGAGTGAGTCGCCATCCATTTTCAGGGGCATAATATAGGAACGCTGAGCCAATTCTTTTGAAACGTAGCTTAATACTTTTTTGTCGATTGGATAATGGAACAACTGGACGTGCGGAATGCCCAGTTGGAACTCCAGTACCTCGATCAATTGCCGTTCCGTGATTAGACCGCGCTCAAGCAGGGCATCGCCTAGCTTTTGATTACTGGTTTTATTTTCGAGTGCCTGATTTATTTGTTCTTCTGTTACAATACCTGCTGTCTGGAGCAAATCACCTAACCGTTTACGTGTTTGCATTTGTTGTTCGCCCCCTTTTCTTTACTGCCGCAAAATGGAAATAATAATTTCACTTTCTTCGTTTATTTCTTTCTCGGACGCCATTCCTTTACTATTGAATTGAATCGTTATTTCATCGTCAGACGTCTGTTCGATCGTAATCTGTTCGATTTCAAACGATTTATTGCCGCTTCCCATTTCTGAGTTTAAAGTTTCGGTATTATTTAGTTCTTCTATTGCGCTTTTTACCCCTTGAAATCCAGAATCCTCTGCCACTTCCTCCAATATCTCACGTTTAGATGCGACCATCTGCTGATAATAATCAATTCCCATGTCCGCCATATGCCGCGCTTCAATACTTTTCTCCATCGTCGATACTTGTCCAGCTGTATTCGTTACTTGATAAAATTGCCCAAGCAGCAAAAGGATCAATACCGTGATGAATAGTAAGGTCATAACGAGTGCTGCCCCTTGTTCATTATGGTACTTATTCATCCTCATCACCTGCTGCCGTTATATAAAAATACGTATCAGACACTTCACTACCATCCGCCATTACGCTTATGTGTCCTCGGTATAAATTCAGTTCATTTTCTTTTTCCGTTTGACAGAGGGTTAGCTTCGGTGAAAAGACCTGATTGTTTATATTCGTGGAATAGTCTCCCTCGAGTGCGTAAGGAGTACCGCCAATACTGCAGTTTTCTACAGTCGAGGCACTGTCGATATATGTAATTAATTGCTCATCATTTTTTAGTTGAACGACATAATGATCAAGTAAATTTCCGGAAACGAGCGTTTCATCTGTTTTTTTGGACCAATTTAACAGGTGTGGAAACATCGGCAACAACACAATAATGACAATGCTTAATAACGTTATAGCAACAACAAGCTCTACAAGCGTAAACCCTGCACTATTTTTTTTATTCCAATTGCTATACAATAGAGTTCACCACACCTTTGATCCTAATATTATCCAACTTAAGTATACCATTTACGGAAGTGATTAACATGCGAAATATGTCGGATTTTAGAAATGAAGACGGTATTACACTCGTGGAATTGCTCGCTTCGATTGCTATTTTGACCATTGTTGTTGCTTTATTGTATTCCTTTATTTTTCAAGGATTAAACAGTGAGAAAAAAACAAGTGATGCAATTGCTTTAAATCAGGATGGCAATGTATTGATCAGTGAGCTTAGAAGCCAATATTATGCAGGAGAAACAATGCTTTGTGTCGAAACTGACGATAAGCGGTTGACGATCGATGATTATACAATTACAAATGGAGATACTCCTTTGCAGATTGATCAAGGCTGCATCGAAGGGGTTAATACGGATGAGCCACTCGAAATCAAACTAACCCTTGGCAATGACTTAGGACAAAGCATAACATTGGAAGCAACATGGCAACGACCAGAATCCGCGCAATTAGCACTCGTTGTTGGAAGTTCTGGGGAAGGCGGATCCAATCCTGATAATATTACCTGGGAGTATACAACAGATGAATTACCGTGCCTCGATAACCCAGACTATAAAAACCTAAATATCAAATGGACTGGAGATAAGCTGGAATCGAATTGCAAGCAATATAACGGGCCAAATAAAAACAAACACGGGACGAATAAAAGTTTATGGATTAAAAACGATGTTGATCTGGAAGACAAGAACTTTGTAAAGGTCGGTCAACATTTATTTACCAACGAAAAGGTGGAACTGGAAGATAATGCAACTGTAACCGTAGACGGAAACGCCACATTCAATAAAAAAGTAGAAGTGTCCAACAATGCCTTCATCACAATCGGAGCCAATAGTAAGTTCCAAAGAAAGTTAGAGATGGAAGGGCAATCGCTTGTAAGGATTGGTGGCAGTGCCAACTTCGTTAAAAAATTAAGTATGGAAAACAGTGCAAGGTTTGAAAGTGGTGGAAATAGTATTTTTTCCGATAAAATAGAGATGGAAGATTCCGCTTCAATTGTTATTGGCGGAAGCGCCACCTGTTTGAAAAAAGTCACAAAAGAAAATAATGCTTCCATTACCGTTAGCGGGAAGTCCACATGTTCGTAGTATATACCGGGGTATGGAATAGACTGTGTTCTTTTCAAAATGCAACGAACCGAAAGAAATAGTCCTCCGGTTCGTTGCATTTATCATCGTTTCTATTTCTTCTTAAAACTGAGCGTTTCTTAATCCATACAAAGAAAATGCTCAGGCCCCTTTTTCCTCCAATTTTGATTCGATCAACGTACAAACCATATCAGCAAATGCTTGGCATCGCATAATGTCCGCTTCATTCGGATCCAGATCTACTTTTAAACGTTCCGGTACAACAGTGGCATGCAATTTTTTCGCACGATCTGCTACTAAATCTATCGCGCCACCATACGTATCGTAGAAAGAATCGGCAGAGCCAAACACACCAAAAACTTTTCCGGCAAGATTGGCGTCTTCCAAATCATCGTAAAAATCTTCGACTTCGTACGGTAGCTCCCCATCGTCCCACGTGTACGTTCCAACAAGTATCGCATCATAATGCTCTATATCTTCCATGTCAATCACATCAAAATCAAAGGTTTTTAAATCCACCTCATGATGATAACTGTGCAAATAATCAGCAATCGCTTCTGCCATTAATTCCGTATTTCCGGTTGAACTCGCAAAAATTATTAATATTTTACCCATTTCCAATCGCCTCCATTGGAATATCTATATCAAGTATAATTGATAACGATTATCATTTCCAATGAATAGACTGAAAAAGGTGGAAAACCTGCCATCCATTTAACAATGTTGTCACAATCGATGACACTATGTTGATTAATATTAGGTATTCGTTCTAAACCGGTTAAATTTTATTCAAGAAGAATTCATGATCCCATGAATCACTTATAAACACTTTTATGCAAAGCTGATTGCGTCAAACTAAATTCATCCATGCTCGATTTTTATGCCATTCCACGTGGATCGATTTCTCAAAAAAGGCACTGAGATTGTCCCCAGTCAAGGTTTCTTTCCTTTGTCCCTGGTCAAAAACAGTTCCCCGCTTCACTAATAACGTATGAGAAAAAAACGGTAGCACTTCTTCAATATGATGCGTTACAAAAATAATCGTTGGGGCATCATTTGTTTCTGCCAACTCCTGAAGGGAATTCATTAACTCTTCACGTGCAATAAAGTCCAATCCACTCGTTGGCTCGTCCAAAATCAATAGTTTCGGTGCAGGCATGAGTCCACGTGCAATTAATACTTTTTGCTTTTCTCCATTGGAGCATTTGTCATACGTTTGATTATATAAATGCTTGCAGCCTAACTGTTCCATCAACTGGTAAACTCGCTCGTAATCATTTTTAACCGGTTCCAAATGATCCAATCCAACCGATGCAAATTTACCGCTGACTATGATATCCTCTACAACATGTCGCCCATTTATTCTTTCCTGCATCGACGAACTTACCCAACCAATCGATTTACGCAGTTCACGAATATCTGTTTTCCCAAAGCGTTCCCCTAATACAGAAACGGTGCCAGTTGTAGGCCAAATATACCCATTTACCATATTAAGCAGTGACGTTTTCCCCGAACCATTTAATCCAAGCACCGCCCAATGTTGTCCTTTTTCGACTTGCCAGTTAATATCAGTTAGAATCGTTTTTCCTGTTCTTTTCCAAGAAACATTTTTCATATCAATAACCATTTTCATTCATCCCCCGTTAATAGTTCGCAATATTAAAACCTCTCTTAATCATTTTATCGACTTCATGAGAATGTGTCCAAGAAATACAGGGGTTAAGCAATGAGATGTATATGAAATAATGCGCTGTAAGATTTAATTCGACCAGCTAAAATAATGTATACTATGTTATAACGAATCATTAAAGAGGTGAAAGAAATTGAAAGTAAAAATGAATGTACAAACGATGTATCATGGAGATTTGCTCCGGAAAGATAAAGTATATGATATTGAAGATGGGACAGCAGAGCGTTGGATTATAAGTAAAATCGCAGCAAAAGCAGAAGAAAAGGATACAGATAAAAGCTAGTTGTTTTCTTTGTTTTTTATCTGATTTAACCCTTAGCTGATATGCGGAAAGATATGCTCGAGAAAATAAACGGAAAATTGCCATCCACGAGTGTTCCATCAGCCTGTAGTAAAGTTATTTACCTTTGTATCACAAAAACTTTTACAGCTATTATCCATCCATATGAACAGATCCAATAACATACATATGAACAGATCCAATAACATATTAAAATCCCCGTCAACGCACACCGCATCACGGCATACAACGGGGATTTTATCTATAGGTCACTCACTATCATGTAATTTTGGTACTAGCGAACAAACATAAATTGGTTATTTATTCGCAAAAAACTCCTCTGCTTTTTCCAAGTACTTTTCATTTTCCGGAGTTAAATCGTATTCTTCCACAATTGCATCGACTGGACAAACAGCAACACAAGCACCACAATCGATACAAATATCCGGATCAATATAAAACTGATCTTCGCCTTCCTCGATACAGTCGACCGGACAAACACTAACACATTCAGCAGATTTTTCTGCACTACATGGTTCCAATATTACAAAAGCCATCTATAGTAACCTCCTTCATACAGGTAGAAATTTAACTGTTCTATTATTAATGATACATGACATCCTTTATACAAGTAAACAAATTAATATTAAAAATTTGTGAACATTCTTTTTCAGGTGGATTTATTTCTCTCAACGACTTCATGCGTCTATGCGTAAAATAACAAGTATAAATTTATTTCTTCAATTTTGCCAAAGCATCTGCCAAAGCATTATTTTTAAATCCGTCATCTTGTTTTTTCAAATATTGATTCACTTCGCGCTTCGATACGTTATGTTTTTTCTCTTTTTTTCTTCGCTCATTAAAGGTAGATAATTTTTCCCTGTGGCCGCATTTACACGTAAACATTTGGCCGTCCCCTTCACCCCGCAGTTCCAATCGTTTATGACAGTTCGGGCAACGTGCATTTGTTGTTTTTGCTACATTTTTCTTGTGCCCGCAAGCTCGATCTTGACAAACGAGCATCTTTCCGTGTTTGTTTTTTATTTCAAGCATCAATTTGCCGCAATCCGGACACTTGCTTCCGGTAAGATTATCATGCTTAAATTTTTCCTCAGTATTCTTGATTTCACGAACGATTTCTTTCGTATATTGTTTCATTTCCGTTATAAATTGCTCTTTTTTCAAATGCCCTTTTTCAATCTGGCTTAGTTTTTGTTCCCATTCGGCCGTTAATGCCGGAGAACGCAACTCTTCCGGTACAAGTTCCAGCAGCTGTCGGCCTTTTGAAGTTAGAAAAATATGCTTCCCTTTCATTTCCATGTAAGCGCCATTGAACAATTTTTCAATAATATCCGCACGGGTTGCTACCGTACCAAGCCCGCCTGTTTTGTTCATCGTGCTTGCCAGGTGTTTTTCATCTTCCCTCATATAACGCACTGGATTTTCCATCGCCTTCAAAAGTGCTCCTTCTGTAAATCGTTCCGGCGGTTTTGTTTCACCAGTTGTCATTGTAAGGTGGAGGTCGGAAAGTACAGCTCCATTATGAAGCTTTGGCAATGTTTGCTCTTTCTCGTCTGCTTCTTCCTCTAAATCTGATCGTTGATAAATCTCTTTCCAGCCTTGTTTGGTGATCCTTTTTCCTTTTGCAGTAAAATGCTCAGAACCGATTTTTGCTGTTATGGTCGTCTGTTCATACTCATGCGCATCGGAAAGCACGGCTAAAAATCGCTTCACTACGAGATCGTAAATTTTTCGTTCATTCCCTGCTAAATCTTCCAAGATAACGTGCTCTTCAGTGGGGATAATTGCATGGTGGTCGGAAACTTGTGCATCGTTGACAACAGATTTTGGCAGCTTCCATTCCTTTTTCACCAGCTTTCTAGCTATGCGTGCGTATTGGTCCACACCGCACGCTTCCAGACGATCTTTCAATGTCGGGACGATGTCGGATGAAATCACACGGGAATCGGTACGTGGGTAGGTAAGTACTTTATGTCGCTCATATAACTTTTGCATGAGTGATAACGTTTGTTTACCTGAGAAACCAAAGATACGGTTTGCATCTCGCTGGAGTTCAGTCAGGTCATATAGTTGTGGTGCAAAGCTTTTTTTTTGAACGTTATCAACATTAATAATTGTTGCTTGTTTACTTTTCAATTGACGTAAAAGTGTCGCCGCCTTTTCTTTGGAAAACATGCGGGTATTATTTTTTGCATCCTTCCAAATGAGAGTAAAGCCCGTTTTAGCTTTTGCCTCCAATCCGTAAAACATCTGTGGCTTAAATGTTTTTATTTCCTTTTCGCGAGCAGCAATCATTTCAAGAGTAGGGGTCTGTACTCTTCCACTAGAAAGTTGGGCATTAAATTTTGTCGTGAGTGCCCTTGTCGCATTTAGTCCAACATACCAATCTGCTTCCGAACGGGCAACGGCGGAATCATACAGCGGTTCATACTTTTTCCCCGGTTGAAGATTACGAAACCCTTCACGAATCGCTTTATCGGTAACGGATGATATCCATAGACGCTTGACTGGCTTTTTTACACGTGCTTTTTCGATAATCCAACGAGCTACAAGTTCCCCTTCACGTCCCGCATCAGTGGCGATAACAATATCTTTTACGTCTTTTCGATTTAATTGGTGTTTTACAGTGCTATACTGCTTACCGGTTTTTTTGATAACGACCAGCTCGAGAGACTTTGGCAGCATTGGTAAATCATCCAAACGCCAAGTTTTGTATTTTGCATCGTACTTTTCGGGATCAGCCAATGTAACCAGATGACCAAGTGCCCAGGTAACAATATATTTAGAGCCTTCCATAAATCCATTGCCTTTTTTATTACAATTCAAGACAGCGGCAAGATCACGTCCAACAGAAGGCTTTTCAGCGAGAACAACGGTTTTAATCATATGTTAAAAACCCTTTCTAAACTCAAATATAAAAGATCATTTCCAAATACTACTTTATCATAAATGATGGGAAATGAAACATTTCTATACGGTACTTTCTTTGTACCGATTATGGAGTGGTTCATGAAAAGGTAAACAATATTACGGATACTAACAGATAAATAATGATGAAGTCAGTTCAGGGGGAAACCCTTGTTTTATTTGAATTTTGTAATAAAATGAATGTTATAAAATATCATTTCTAAAAATTGCAGGAGGAATTTAATGACTTTAACAACACATTATAAACCCCAAAAACCCTTTGATTTACAGGTTTTGAACTCTTTGCAGCACCGTATGAAATTACCTGAAAGCACCATGCAAAATTACCGTAATCTAAATAAGGGGTATGAAGGTGAACGAGTATTTTATAACTTGGCAAACAAAGAACTTGCTACGGATTGTATAATGCTATATGATTTATTACTCGAAAGTAATCAAACGGAGTTTCAAGTGGATTGTCTGCTTATCTACCAGCAAACGATCTTTTTAATTGAAGTGAAGCATTATGAGGGTGATTTTTATATTAAAAATAATAATTGGTTTGTAGTTTCAACAGAGAAAGAAATCAGAAACCCACTACTACAACTAAAACGAAGTGAATTTTTGTTCCGACAGTTACTTCAGGATTTGGGTTGTCATTACACTTTAGAATCCTATATTGTCTTTACTAACCAAGCATTCATGCTTTATAAAACTCCTCTCCATTTACCCCTTGTTTTTCCAACCCAGCTTCATCGCTTCATGAAAAAACTAAACACAAATCCATCCAAATTAACCTTACAACATACGAAATTGGCTAAACTGCTAGTGGACAAACATGTGAATAAATCCACTTATGAACGGCTACCCAATTATAACTATAATGAATTACAGAAAGGCATAATCTGCACATCCTGTTCTGGATTCTTATCTCCATTCAGCAAATTAACATTAAAATGTAAAAGATGTGAGTACGAAGAAAGTGTGGATTTGTCTATTTTACGAAGTGTGAAGGAATTCAATCTTCTCTTTCCTAATAAAAAAATAACAACAAGCGCAATTCTTGAATGGTGCAGCGTAATTGATTCCAAAAAGATAATCAGAAAAGTCCTCATGGATAATTTGAATGTCATTCGTAATGGAAGATATACACATTATACTTTTGATCATTTGATGAATTGACAATAGATTTAAATCGAATAAAATTACCGTTTGAAAAGGGTACAACGGATTCCACTGTGATCCTTATAACCACTTTCCATCATTTTCGGGAACGGAGGAGTTTCCTGCGTGACCCAAACGCCTGCTTTTAATACTCTTCAGGCACGCGGAAGCTCCCATCGTTACCGTAACAACTAATTTTCATCATTTTAAGGAAGGAGGCGTACCCCCGCTTTACCGAAACTACCAATCTTCAACCATTTCAGAAAGGAGGCGTACTCCTGCGTGACCTAATACAGCTATTTTACACTTTTCAGGAACGCAGTAGCTTCCACCGTTACCCAAATAAACACTTTTCACACATTTAGGGAACGTAGCAGCTCTCCGCGTGACTCAATCCACCAATTTAGAACCGTTTCAGGCACGCTGCAGACTCCAGCGTTACCCAAACAACAGCTCTTCACCCATTTCAGTCACGTGGCATCCAAGCATGACTGAAATACCACTTTAATGTACCAGATCAAGTAAAATATTCTATCTTCGCTTCAGGGAAGTACTTATCTATATAACTGCCGAGCGTTTTTTTAATATCTTCTTGTTCTTCATTTTGGTATACGTATTTGCCAATCCCGTATCTACCCCACTTCCATTTGCGTTTTGCCTCATCGAGTTCTAGTTTGGTCATCGGGTAATTTTCTTGGATGACACGTTTTGCCGGTTTGGTAAATCGGTGTTGGATCATTTCAAAGGTCAATCCTTTTTTTGCAAATCCCGGTAGCATCGCTTCTAGTTTTTCAAACATTTCGTGGTAACCGTCTTCCCATCCTTCATGTAAATAAATCGGTGCCACAATAAACCCGAGCGGATATCCTGCTTCCGCCACTTTTACAGCTGCTTCAATTCGTTCATGAAGTCGGGAAGTACCCGGCTCAAAATACTTAATCACATAATCGTCATTTATACTAAACCGAAAACGAGTCTGACCTTGATGATCGGCATCAAGCAGATGATCAACGTGTGCAAATTTTGTTACAAAACGAAGCTTCCCGTGCTCCGAACGACCGAAGAATTCGATCGTCCGCTTTAAAGTATGTGTTAAATGATCTACACCAACAATATCCGAGGTACAAGACGCTTCAAAACGTGTAATTTCCGGTGCTCGTTCCTTCATATAACTTTCTGCTTGCTCAAAAATTTCGTCCACATTGACGTATGTACGAATATACGGTTTACTGCCCATCGTCGTCTGTAAATAACAGTAATGGCAATGACCCATACAACCGGTTGCCAGCGGGATTGCATATTCAGCCGATGGTTTCGACGTATCGAATTTCAATGTTTTTCGTATGCCGACAACAAGTGTCGATTTTGCGATCCGGTACCGCTGGAAGTGATTGTCTCCAGGCAAATTACGAATCTGATTATGAGATGTCGTTTCCCGTATTTCAATTCCCATCTTGCTAAATTTATCAATTAGTGTTTTACCTAGATCGTATTCCATTGCTTTCGGCTCGACATAAATGAGTTGGGGTACAAATGGTTTAACCATAAAAGTCATCGATCCCAAATACATTTTCATACGCCTGTTCCGCTTCTTCTAGCGTTCTATAAATAGCAAATTCATCCGTTAGCGGGTAATACGTTTCATACAAAAACAGCGCCAATTGCGACGAATCATCCGGACTCGCCACAATTGCCGCCTCCTGCACATTAGCAACATTTTGTGCATGAGGGTTACGAATAATCACATATACGACTTCGCCCGGTTGGTATGCCTGATTGATTTCCATGTTTTCACCTTTCTTCCAATCTGTTTCTATTATTATGACCGTAATGGAAGAAATTTATAATGATATATTAGAAGCGATGACATTCACGAGAAAATAGAGGAGCGGGACGGTTAATATGCAGAGTAATGTCGTTAAAAATACACCAAGAGCCGCAAAAAATGCATCGCCACCATATGTCTGGGCATAAAGGGATATCGTTGGTGCTGCGGGCATTCCCGAAACGATAACTGCAATCATGAGCAATGGAATCGGCACAGGCAGAAATATAAAAACAATTATTAAAAGTGGTAACAAGAGCAACCTAAAAAAAGTCATCTTCCATAAATACGTGTTTTTAACAAGTAAAGGGATATCCTTTAACGTAACTTTTGCCATTAAACTTCCAATGACAATCATCGATAACGGAATCGTCATTTTACCAATCAAATCCAAACTATCAGCAGCTATCGCCGGAAATGTAAGTGGAGAAAACAGAAAAACAAGCCCAAGTCCGGTTGAAATAATCCCCGGGTTTAAAAAGATACGTTTCCACTCAACCATTTGCTTATTCGTTGTAAATAAATAGATGCCGTATGTCCAAATCAAAATTAAGTAACAAATATTAAACATGGTCAAATAGACGATGCCTGCTTCCTGAAACAAAATAAATACAACCGCATATCCGATAAACCCTTGATTCCCGAAAATAATTAGACTTTCATACACTTTCCTTTGATGAACCGGTAACTTCGATCGTTTTTGCTGCCAACGGGCGAATATGATTGATATAGTCAATATATAAATCGACATCACAACCAGCCAGAACAATTCTTGTATATGAGAGCTAGAAAAAGGGATATCCAACGAATACAAAATAAGAGCGGGAAGCGTTATATATAAAATAAGTTTCGTTAATACGTTATCGGCATGTTCATTTAAGACTCCTTTTTTGCGCGATATGAATCCCGCCAAGGCTACACTGTACAGCACAAGCATTTCTTGCATGAATTCAGCTGTCATCCCATTTGAATCCCTCCCATACGGTACTGTATGAGAGGCAATCGGAAAAGGTTATTTGTCCATAAAGTGAAACTTCATTCAGTGGGGGTTTCCTTTCCCCCCACTGAATGTTAGTTGAACAGAATCAGGGATTTACGGACTGTTTATCCCCCACCTTCACGATTAACTTTTTCACGCATAGAGGTGGGGGTATTACAGCCCGTTAATGCGTGATAGCTGTAAATATTTGTGCAGCATCCATGTTACTACTATCCGTAGGACCTACATTATCATCTATTCCGGTGTCTAATAAGACATGGGGTTTTTGAACTTGCACTCCAACGCACATCTTACACACAAACCCATACAATATGTTAGAAACATGGATAAAAAGTTAGAAACATAAAAAGGGTTTGGTTACGATGTTATATTATATGGGATTGGTTTTTTTAGTCGTAGCAGTCAGTTTGGATGGACTCGGCGTCGGAATCACTTATGGACTTAGGAAAATCATTGTCCCCCTCCATGCCTTGTTCGTTATTATGCTTTGTTCAGGTACAATTGTATTTTTAGCGATGAATATTGGCATTTTACTGCAGTCACTTATTTCTCCTCATGCTGCACAGTTACTCGGTGGTTACATCCTCATTTTTTTAGGGTTTTTCGTTCTCTTTCAAATGATCCGTCCAGAATTTAAAAAAGTAAAAGCAACTGTACAATCAAAAAATAAGCTTCACGACTTTAAAGCTGTCCTTTCCACCCCAGACAGAGCCGATTTGGATCAATCCGGAGTCATCTCCATTGGTGAGGCATTTTTACTTGGAACAGCATTGGCTTTGGATGCTTTTGGAGCTGGACTCGGTGCAGCTTTACTCGGCTATTCGCCATTACTCACAACCATTTTAATTGCACTGACGAGTGGTATATTTGTGTATTCAGGGTTGAATATCGGCTTGTTGCTTTCGGAAAATAAATTTATGAAAAAATTAACGATTTTACCCCCATTACTATTAATTGCTCTTGGTACGTTCAATCTTTTATAAGTAAAACAAATATGAAAAGCTGCCCTTGCCAGCAAGGCAGCTGTTTTCATGTTACAAATAATAAATCATCCTATTACTTTGAGCCTTTCGTCATAGTGCTTTCACGAGTGCGCCGTCCACAACTAATCCTTGACCGGTAATGTATGTATTCGCACCAGAAGCTAAAAATACAACCATTTTGGCAAATTCGTCTGGCTGCCCATACCTTTTCATTGGGATTTTAGCTGTTGCCTCTTGGATAAGTTCTTCCGTTTCTACTCCCTTTTCTTTTGCCCACGCCTGATTCAACTCAATGGTCCGATCGGTCGCGATCATTCCCGGACCGACCGTATTAACCAAAATGTTATTGGCAGCAAATTCTTGTGCCAGGCTTTTTGTTAATCCCAAAACCCCCGGTCTCATCGTATTTGATAAAATTAATTGATCGATACTTTGCTTAATCGAAGAGGATGTAATATTCACAATCCGGCCTTCTGCTTGCTCTTTCATGTAAGGAATCACTTCTTTAGTCATGCGAACGACACTGAGCAAATTTTGTTCAAAAGCATGATACCAATCTTCTTCATCCATATCCATAAACCCTCCGGCGGGCGGTCCACCAGCATTATTGACCAGCACATCGATTCGATTACTTTGTTTGCCTACCTGTTCTGCCAACTGCTTAATTTGCGCTTTATCTTTCATATCACATACAACATATTGAACGTGATTATTGCCGCTTTCCTTCTTAATCTCCTCAACGGTCTCCTGAAGTGACGCCTCCGTTCGACTGCTAATAAATACATGTGATCCTTCTCGGGCAAATTCAAGTGCAATTGCTTTTCCAAGACCTTTGCTTGCCCCGGTTACGAGTACGGTTTTTTCTTTTAAATGCAAATCCATTTAAAACACCCCTTATTTTATATTTTATGATGATATTTCTTTAATACCTACTCTACTATCCATTATCGCACCAGGATTACACTATTCGCAACTTTCGTAAATTATTTTTATTTCCCCACTTGCACGTATGTGTATATTATGTATAATGTGTATATACAATATAGATTGATTTGATCACCATAGACCTGGAGGTGATTCCATCCATGATAAATATTTTATTGAATACAAATAGTAAAGAGCCGCTTTTCATGCAAATTAAAGAACAAATTAAACAGCATATACTTACCGGAAAACTGGTGGAGGGTGATGCGTTACCTTCTATGCGTCTGCTAGCAAAGGAATTGAAAATCAGTGTTATTACAACCAAAAGAGCCTACGAAGACCTTGAGCAGGAGGGCTATGTTGTATCAGCAGTCGGTAAAGGTACATTTGTCGCCGGACAGCAACCCCACGTATTAATAGAGTGGCAAATGCGGGAATTGGAAAATGATCTGGAAAAGATTATTTTATCTGCAAAAAAACTCGGATTGAAAAAGCAAGATATCATAGAATTGCTTGACGTCTACTATGAGGAGGATATGTAAATGAATGCAGTGGAATTTAAGCACGTAACGAAAAACAGAAAACATTTTTCGATTGAAGACCTGTCAATGACGATTCCGCAAGGCTATATAACAGGATTCATCGGTCCGAACGGCAGTGGAAAAACGACAACTATTCAGCTTATGATGGACATCTTACAGCTGGATGATGGCGATATTCAACTGTTTGGAACGTCACATAAAAACCATTCGACAAAACAGCATGTCGGTTTTGTTTACGATGATTTATATATGTACGAAGAGTTTACAATTAAAAAAATGAAAGCTTTTATCGCACCATTGTATGATACTTGGAATGAGAAGCTTTTTCAAAGATATATAGCACAATTTAATCTATCTCCCCAGAAAAAAATCAAGCATTTCTCAAAAGGAATGAAGATGAAATGTTCGCTTCTCTTTGCGCTTGCCCACGAGCCATTGTTTATCGTTATGGACGAACCAACGTCTGGTCTTGATCCTATCTTCCGCCGAGAACTGCTTGACTTGCTGCAGCAATTGATGGTGCGAGAGAAACAAACGATTTTTCTATCTACGCATATAACGACCGATTTAGATCGAATCGCGGACTACATTATTTTTATCGATCACGGCCAAATTGTTTTGCAAAAATCAATGGAGGAAATCCGGGAAAAATTTCATATTGTAAAAGGAAAAAAAGCACTATTGGATAACGACATTCGCAATCTATTTCATGGATATAAAGAAACAGCGTTCGGTTTTGAAGCTTTGTTCGAAGGAGATCCACAGCTTTTTGAGCCATTTAACGAGGAAGTTCTAATTGAACCAGCTACTTTAGAAGATTTAATGTATTTTATGACGAAAGAAAAGCAGCTGGAGGGATAGATAATGATTAACTTACTAAAAAAAGAGGCCTATTTACATACGGCGAGCTTACTATTTTTTCTATTCTACGTTCCAATTGGTTATGTATTGAACCTGCCAAGGCCTACTATCTATTTAACTGTTGTTCTCCTTACAGTCGCGAATACGTTTTACTACGAACGTAAAAACAAGGTGAACGTCTTTCTGAAAAGTTTGCCGGTTACAACACAAAACATTGTGTTTACGAAATACACCGTACTCGTTCTATTCTTAACATTATTTTTATTGTATCAATGGCTCATTGATTGGTTAGCACATGGAGGACTTCCTTATTTGGATGAACAGCCATTAAATGGCACGAGTATTGTATTCACAATTTTAGGGCTTAGTATAGTGGTGAGCGTAGCTGTTCCCATTTTTTATTTATTCCGTTCATTTATCATAGCATCCACAATAACATTAATCACTTTTTTTATAGGTGCTTTCGGCTTTGCTATCGCAGCAGGTAATACCCATTTCCCATACATTGATTATGTGCTGTTAGGTGTTCTTTATATTATCGATTTTCAGCCGATTCTCGCTCCATTGCTCTTAGCCAGCTTATGCTTGTATGCCTCTTATCACGTATCGGCAATTATTTTCAGGAGACAAGATACCTTTTGACCCGTAGTATCTGTATATATTGACAGCCAAATAAAATCTTGACAAGACAGGTGATAAAATGCTCGCTTTATTGAAGCAACATGTACTGTATAGCAGTACATGGATGTATATTTCTATATTACTATTTCTCGCAGCTGCCTATTTCGTTACGCTTCCTCCTATATTTTTATTTCTTATTGTTTTTTTAGCTATTCTGATTTCGCTATTTATTTTTGACCATACAGGGAAAATGAATCGTTATCTCGTCAGCTTGCCTATTTCCAAGAAGCGTATCGTACAAAGTCGCCATGTTTCTTTACTGTTGTTCGCTCTAATTCTATTATTATACCAATGGGTAGTCATGATTGTTTTTTCAGCTATTTTTGAAACAGATTATTATGTATATGGTTGGAGAGATATTGTGACCGTACTTTGCCTTAGCAGTTTAATCATGAGCTTCTCCTTGCCATTGCTATATTATTTCCAATCTGTCCTTTTTTCGATTAGCATTATTTTAGTAATTTATTTTCTCGGAACGTTTTTCATCCTTGATCCACTTGTTCATGTGCTAAAGATGGATGATGTGATTATATTCAACGATCTTGATCCAGGATTTAAACTGTTGGTGGAAAAGTATATTCCGTTTCAACCGTATACTTTACTTTGCATCTTCACCTTAATTTTACTGTTTTTATCGATGAAACTATCTGAGCAATTTTATACGAAAAGAGAATTCTGAAAGGTGATTTAAAGAAATCGATCAACTGCTATTCATGTAAGGGGGCAAACCATGTTAAAAAACAAAAACGGTGACGTTCGTTCAGGATGGATTATTTTAATTGCCTTCACTCTAATGTTTGTTGCCCAAGGCTTATTTTCCATTCCCGGAAGTCTTTTATTGGCTGCATGGACAAATCAAGGGGGGGCCGTTCCATCAGGTGGTATTCTCGATCTTCATCCATGGTTTCTCCTGCTCGCTCAGGGAGGTGGTACGACAGGTGGAATCATTGCAACACTACTCATATGGCGATTTATAAATAAAAGGGATTTGTCGAAATTAGGATTTTCTGGTCCAGTTAAAGACTTGGTTTTTGGACTTTTACTCGGTGCCGTTTCTATATCCGTTATTTTTTTCATTTTATATGTATCTGGAAATGTCGTTTTACTCAATGCTTTTTCCGACCCACAAATAACCGTCTTCACATTCAGTTTTCTTATTATGTTTTTGCTTGTCGGCATTTTTGAAGAATTGTTCTTTAGAGGTTACGTGATGAATACGATGGCTTCTAAAGGAAATAAAAAGTGGGTCATCTATGTTGTGTCGGCCCTTCTCTTTAGTATAGTTCATGGAGCAAATCCAAATGTCAGTATTTTTGGTTTGATGAACATTGTTCTCGTCGGCTTGTTGTTTGCGTATATGTTTGATACTACGAAAAGTCTGCTCCTTCCAATCGGTTACCATATAACATGGAATTATTTTCAGGGAAATGTGTTCGGCTTCGCAGTGAGCGGAACCACCCCTTATGGTATTTACGAAGTAGATATTTCAGAAGGAAGTGCCATACTAACGGGCGGATCGTTTGGGCTTGAAGGTGGAATCCTTGCAACAGCTATGATTATAATTGGTTTTATAGCTACGAAAGTTTACAGTCGAAACAGAACGCACGGCGTGTAGATGGGAAATCAGTTGAAGTTGAATTTAAATACAGTCACTTTGTCAAAGTGTATATTTTTGACAAACGTGCTCAATAATGAGATAATAGATTATTGAAGTAACAAATAAGCAATCTGGCTTTCTACGCACTGTTTTTGTAGATGCTTATTCACACTGGCGCGACTAAAGGGTCGTAAGGACGTAAGAGCAGGTAGGGCTTACGTTGCTTAAGTTAGAGAACACCAGTGGAAAAAGACCGCGGTAAATATGAAATTCAATCTTATTCGGACGTTGCAAACCGATAATTTTATAAGAAAAGCGCAAGCGCCCCGCTTAGAAACGTAGTGACTGGACCGAAGCAACTGAGATAAAGGAATCACGATGAGCATAGCGAATCGATGATGACTTTCATCCAAGGGCATAAGGGCGACTAGGCCTCTGTCTAAAGCCAGTCGTCAAGTCTTCTTTATCGTAAGGCGCTGCGGGAAGTCGCCTAGTTTCTGGGCGATTAAGCTAGACAGCTATGCGCAAAAATGTGTACTTTCTTATCTGTTAAAATAAAAACGAAATGAATTTCAAAAAAGAAATAAAACAAAACTAATTTGTTACTTTTCATATGAAAGGGGTCCTTATAACATACTAAAAGGGCCCCTTTTCCAATACGATTTATGAACGTGAAAAGATATTTTGCAAAGAAGCAAGCTTTACAAATACTTCCACAAAAGAACATGATCATGTAAGTTGGGCAGTTAAATTTCGAAATAAGGAATCCCCATTTCTCTAATTTTTCTACTTAAATAAATGAAAGCAGGTAAATAGCATGGATAGCATAAAAATTGGAACCATCCAAACAATGTACGTATTACGCAAAATTGATACAGGTTATGTTTTGCAAAAAGGTGCAGCCGAAGCATTGCTTCACCATAATGAAACAGAAAATGAGCTGGAATCAACAGAAGAAGTGGATATATTTTTATACACGGATAAAAATGGACAAACGATAGCCACAACGAAGCTTCCTTCCATACAAATGGATACATATGGCTGGGCGACTGTAAAGGATGTTCTTCCACATTTAGGGGTGTTTGTAGATATCGGAACAACAAAAGACATGCTCGTATCGGTTGATGATCTTCCGTTGTTTCAAACTGTTTGGCCTAAGCCGGGTGATTTGCTCTTTGTTACTTTAGGAAAAGATCGCAAAGGGCGTTTACTAGCGATTCCAGCAACAGAGAGCGACTTTTCCCACCTTTGGGAAGCAGCCCTGGAAATGAAAATAAACACTCCCATAAGCGGACGGGTTTATTTTACAAGTAAAGAAGGTAGTGCGGTAATTACAGAAAATAATCACCGCGGATTTATCCATCATACGGAACGCAAGCGTGAACCTCGTTTAGGTGAGCTAGTCAACGGCCGTGTAATTGATGTGAAAGAAGACGGCTCCATCAATGTGTCATTGTTGCCTTTGAAGCATGAACGAATGGAAGATGATGCAAAACAAATTTTGACACATTTAGAAGCGCATAATGGGATCATTCCATTTACCGATAAAAGCGATCCGGAAGATATACGTGCGACCTTTCAAATGAGTAAATCAGCGTTCAAGCGCGCACTTGGAAATTTAATGAAAATGAAAAAAGTTGAACAACGAGACGGAAACACATATTTAATAGATAAAAAATAGTTATAACAAACGAAAAACTGCACCCCATTGTTGAGGTGCAGTTTATTTATTAATTATTGACTTAATCCTTCACTTATAACGTCAATGTTATAATTTAAATATTTAACATACGTATCTACTTCATCTCCCGGACTTCCTATTTCATCCGAATAAATCGGTATATCAAAAATTTCCACACCGGATTCTTGAGATACTGTTTCCATTGGCCGTGGATCCACATTCGATTCCACAAATAATACAGGGACATTATGATCCTTGATATAAGATACAAGTGATTTTATTTGTTGCGGAGATCCATTTTCCTCTGTATCCACTTTCCAAATACATTTTTCTTCCAATCCATAATGATCAAGCATATACTGGAATGCACATTCGCTCGTTACAAGCACCCTATTCTCTTCAGGGATTTCTCCCAATCTCTCTTCATAATCCTGGTCAATGGCACGGAGTCGCTCTAAGTATTCCGTCGCCCGATCATCATAATAGTCTTTATTGTCGGGGTCTACTTCCATAAAAGCATCACGCATATCTTCGGCCATTTTAATCCCCGCAGCCGGATCAATAAATGTGTGAGGATTAACTTCTTCTTCTTTCGTAGCTTTATCCTCTAAATACATTGGTTCTACACGTTCTGTAACACTATATACTTTCGATTCGTCCTGCCCGACCGAATCGATCATTTTAAAGAACCAGCCATCTTTCCCACCTTCCAGATTCATGCCGTTATAAAACAATACATCCGCATCTGTTGCTTTTTTAATATCTTCCGGCAAAGGCTCATACTCATGCGGATCTGTTCCGGTTGGTACTAGGTTGTGGACTTCAACTTTATCGCCACCAATTTCGCGCACGACGTCAGCGATAATCGTAAATGAGGAAACAACTTGCAATTTATCACCGTTGCTTGCATCCTTTGCTTTATTGTTATCCGTCTCTTCTGGTCCACCATTATCGTTTCCGCAAGCTGCGAAGACAAATAATGCCAAACACGCTAAAATCATAGCCTTGATCATACTTCTCATTATTCCCTTACGCTCCTTTGATGTTATATATTTTTTTATATGTTTAACTTCTTGCTATGCATTTACTTTTCCAACACTATTTTGTTTTTGTTGGATTTTAACGTACGCCATAGCACACCTTGTTTTGGTGCAAAGATAAACGCGAGTACAAATATTGCAGTAGTTGCTAGTGCAATGACCGGTCCTGATGGCAAATTGTAAACAAAACTAAAATACATGCCAATGACTGCTGAAGCAGCACCGAAAAATGCGGCCATGAAAATCATCGTTGATAGTCGGTTCGTTAACAAATATGCGGTTGCAGCAGGGGTAATTAACATAGACACGACAAGGATGACACCAACCGTCTGTAGAGACGCAACCGTAACAAGTGTTAATAAAACCATAATGCCATAGTGAATCATCCGCACTTTTAACCCGTATGCAGCTGCCATCGTTTCATCAAAGCTTGACACGAGCAATTCTTTATAAAAAACAAAGACAGCAAGCAGTACAATGGCACCTACAATAATTGTTAGCCACATATCAGACGTACGTACGGACAGAACGTTACCAAAAAGAATCTGTGTCAAATCGGTTGCACTTTGCACCAGCGTAATTAAAATAATTCCTAAAGCAAAGGCTGCCGAAAACACAAGTCCGATTGACGCATCATTTTTTACACGACTGTTTTGAGTGATGACCCCAATACCTAATGCTGTAAGTACCCCTGTAACGACTGCGCCATAAAAGTAACTAATTCCGAGCATGTAAGAAATGGCTACCCCCGGTAAAACGGCGTGGGAAATCGCATCCCCCATAAGTGCCATCCCCCGAAGTACAATAAAACTGCCAATTACACCACAAATAATGCCAACCATAATCGATGTGATCATGGCCTTTTGCAAAAATCCATAATTCATTAAATCCTGAAAAAATTCCATTATACTTCCACTCCCAAGCTTGCCATCATACCAAATGGAGAATTATATGCTTTTTGAATTAATGTCGGCTGGAATACGTTCTGCACCGATCCGCAACCGATAATTTCTTTATTTATTAGAATAAGGTCATCAAAATAACTTTCTACTTTTGATAAATCATGATGAACAACAAATACCGTTTTTCCCTCATCACGTATGTTTTTTAATATATTAATGATCACTTCCTCACTCGCCGCATCAATTCCAACAAACGGCTCATCTAGAAAGAAATAAGTGGCATTCTGTGCTAATGCTCGTGCTAAAAATACACGCTGCTGTTGTCCACCGGATAATTCTCCAATTTGACTTTTTGCATAACTTTCCATTCCTACCTTTTCAAGGCATTCGAGTGCCCATTCCCGATCCTCTTTTTTAGGCCGATGAAACAAGCCAAGCTTTGGATATGTCCCCAACAACACTGTATCTCTTACAATAATGGGGAAATCCCAATCAATATTCGATCGTTGTGGAACATAAGCAATTTTCTTTTGAACAGCTTTTAAAGGTTGATTTTCCATCGTTATCTTTCCGCTGTCACGTGGAATCAAACCTAAAACAGCTTTCATCATTGTTGATTTTCCAGCCCCATTTGGTCCAAGAATGCCGATCAGCTTTCCCGTTTCAAATGAAAAGCTTACATTATGGATCACTTCTTTTCCGAAATAAGAAACGTTCAGGTTATCTACTTCTATCGTTTTTGTCATTCGTTTATTCTCCTTTGTCCATTCCATTTAAGTTTAGTTGACTTTATGTCACTATTTTCACCGAATGCAACATTTAGTGTTAAAAAGGGGTCATGTACTATGTCTAACAGTCATCTTTAATTTATATATGATATGGAAGAGTTATAAGTGCATTATTTTATATCCTTAGATTCTCAATGGACTTGCAAAAGCCATTTCATTATAAAAGTTAGTCTTTTTTCATTATTGCGTATACCTCTTTTATTTTACCAAAGCATCATTTGTTTACCTAGTGCAACTTTTTATTATTATATTATATAAATTTATTAAAGTAAACATCTTTTTAAAAATAAACAAGAATTTTTTAATAATCCAGACTAATTGCTGATCTACTTAGTCGAACTATTTTAATAATATAGTTCCCTATTAAAGTAAAAATTAACAATTCATATAAGATACAAATGGATGAAAATCTTAGTTGTTGATTGAATCACTGGAAATAAACTACGCTTTGACGACTAAATCTTTTCGATGGATCTACAGCTACAGGTCCAGAACATTCTCATGTAGGCTTTTATTTCCGACAATTCTTTTCAATAGTTGCTCCAGTCTTTCGGAAAACAGCCAAAATAAAAAAGTGCTTTTATGAATAAAGCACTCCTTTTATAAGGTAAACCAACTATTTATTTCAACTTTATAATACCTTACTGAGAAACTCCCTAGTTCTCTGTTCTGTAGCATGATCAAATATCTGTTCTGGTGTTCCCATTTCCGCAATTCTTCCTTTGTCTAAAAATGCAATTCTGTCAGCAACTTCCCGTGCAAACCCCATCTCATGTGTTACGACAACCATTGTCATACCTTCTTGGGCAAGATCTTTCATTACCTCCAGTACTTCTCCCACTAACTCCGGATCAAGACCTGATGTTGGTTCGTCAAACAACATAATATTCGGTTTCATTGCGAGCGCACGGGCAATTGCTACACGTTGTTTTTGGCCTCCTGACAGTGTGTTAGGATACACATTGGCCTTATCTAATAAACCGACCTTTTTTAAGTTCTCCTCGCCTAACTTTATCGCATCATCCTTCTTGATTTTCTTTACATGAACAGGTGCTTCTATTACATTTTCCATTACCGTCATATGTGGGAATAAATTAAAATGCTGGAAAACCATTCCAGTTCGCATTCGAATTTTATTTAAATCATCTTTCTTTAAATCTACTTCTTTTCCTTCCAAAGCAATTGTTCCACTTTGTTTTATTTCTAAGAAATTGAGGCAACGTAGAAGGGTACTTTTGCCAGATCCGCTTGCTCCGATTAATACAACTACTTCTTTTTCTTTCACCTCTAAATCAACATCTTTTAGCACATGGAGCTTACCAAAATATTTATTTATGTTTTTCATTTCTATCATTAAATTCGTATTGTTCATTATCGCTCACCTCTTGCTAAGTATCGTTCAATTCGATTGACAATAAAGGACAGTATTAGAACGAGAATTAAATAATAGATTCCTACAATAATATACGATTCCATTGCTAATCCTGTTGCTGATTGGATACGTTGAGCACGATTAAATAATTCCTGAAATCCTATAAATGCAACTAATGAAGAATCTTTAAGTGCAATAATAAACTGATTACCAAGAGGAGGGATCGCTCGCCTTAATGCTTGAGGTAATACAATTCTCCGCATGGATAAACTATAACTCATACCAAGACTTCTAGCTGCTTCCGACTGCCCTCGATCAATAGATTGAATGGAACCTCGGAATATTTCCGCAATATATGCACCATTATGTACTCCTAAAGCAATCCCGCCTGATAAAAACCTTCCGAGATCAACAAATTGAACTAGTCCAAAATATAAGACAAAAATTTGAACTACCAGTGGTGTTCCACGAACAATATTAATATATAAATCTGCTATTAGCTGTAACCATTTATACTTGGAAACTTTCAAAAAGGCAAAAATCAAGCCAATGATTACACCAACTAAAAGTCCTAAAAATGTAATTTTAACTGTTGCAAGTATAGCATCTTTATATCCGGGGATTGTTTCAATAAAAAGTTCCCAAAACGACAAAACATTGCACCTCCATAAACCTTTTATTTTATTAGGAAATAGATGTGCGCACAAAAATGTGCGCACAAAATAACTATTCTAAAATATTTTCTCCGAACCACTCATTACTGATTTCTTCATATGTGCCATTTTCAATAATCGCCTCTAACGCTCGGTTAATTTCATCTAATAATTCTTGATTCCCTTTTTTAACTGCCGCTCCAATATTCTCGTCAAACACCCGATCAGACACCGGCTTTATCGCCAAATCTTGGTCTTCTATTTGGATAAGTCCGACGAATTTATCGGTCATGACCGCATCCAGTCTATCTGTTCCAGCCGCTAAATCTTGTAAAGCTACATTATCACTTTGATATGTTGACAGATTTTCTTCATCAATATATTCGAGAACAATTTCTTCATACGTACTCGAAGCTACTACCCCGACATTTTTCCCTTTCAGATCTTCTAATGTTGAAATTCCCTCTGTATCTTCATGTGTATAAATAACTCCACCTGATAAGTAGTAAGGATCAGAAAAGTCAACCGCTTCCGCACGTTCCTCAGTTATCGTTAAACTTCCCATAATTACGTCCAAACGGTCACTGTTAACCTCTTCAATTAATGCTCCAAAATCTTGCGTGAAGACTGGATTAGGCTCTAATCCCATTTCTTCAGCTATGGCGTTTCCAAGATCAACTTCGAAACCGGTCATATTCCCATCTAAATCCTCGTAGTTAAATGGTTTAAACAATCCACTGGATCCAAATGTTAGTTTACCTTCTTCGATAGTCGATACTGTAGCTTCCTCTTCCTCCTCAGCTTCCTGGTCCGTATCCGTCTCTTCTTCCGTCGCAGCATCTACTGAATTTGAATCGTTATCCGTTGATTCATTTGAAGACGCTTCATTATTTCCACCACACGCCGTTAAAAAAACGATGAATAAAATGCTTAGCAATAAATAAAATACTTTTTTCTTTGACATATTTTTATCCCCTTTTATTAAAAAAATATGTTACACGAAAATCATGCTTAACTGACACCCTATTCCTTCCCTCAAATATTAAATATGCAACCACCCCCCTTAAATTAATCCCGAATGAGCATCGAGTAGATAGTTGTCTAGATTTAAGTGTTTTTATTTTCGAATGACTTCTTTTACCTCTAAAGCGTTTACAAAACGCTCCATTCGGTTTAACCCTTCTTCAAGTACGGACATAGAGCTAGCAAATGAAATTCGAATGTAATTCTCGCCAACCGACGAAAATGCAGCACCTGGAACAACAGCTACATGTTCCTTTTCCAATAGTAAATTTGTAAACTTAAAAGATGTCATTTGAAATGGTTCGATTGAGGGGAATATATAAAAGGCAGCTTCTGGTTTGGTCACTTGCAAGCCCATTGAAATTAATCGCTCATATACATAATCTCTTCTTTTGCTATATTCTTCTCTCATGACAATAGGAGCGTCTAAACCATTCGTTAGTGCCTCTACAGCTGCTTCCTGACTTATCGAGCAAGCGCATGTTGTATTAAATATATGCACTTTTAACATTTGGTTTGTTACATATTCAGGAGCAAATAAAAAACCTATTCTCCAGCCTGTCATTGCATGTGATTTAGAGATTCCATTTATCACAATTGTTTGGTTTCTTACTTCCGGAAAAGAAGCAATGGAACAATGTTCTTTTTCATAAATTAATTCACTATAAATTTCATCTGAAACTATGAAAATATCCTTTTCTTTTAATAGCATTGCAATTTCGTTTAATTCGTCTTTCGATAATACTGTCCCTACTGGATTAGAGGGATAGGAAAGAAGAACGCATCGGGTTTTTTCTGTTATATGTTCCTCAATTAATTTAGCTGTAATTTTAAATGCAGTATCGCTTGTGTCCACAAAAACAGGTTTCGCACCACACATCTCAATTAACGGTTGATAACCTGGATATGCAGGACCTGGAAGGATGACTTCACACCCTTCATCTAAAATGGTTCTAAATACGGTATCTAATGCTTGAGTAGCCCCATTCATTACGATCGTCTCGGTTTCCCAAGAATACAATAAGCCATATTTCTTCCGGATAAAATGGCATGCCACCTGTCGTAATTCCGGCAACCCTGTATTATTCGTATATCCGGTTTTATTCGTATCAATTGCTTTTTTACCAGCTTCTTTTACGTGAGTCGGAGTATTAAAATCCGGTTGACCTATCGTTAAATTAATGCTATTGCTAAATTGTTGTACACGCTCTGAAAATTCTCGTATCAATGACGCTTCAAGCAGTTGTACTCGATTATTTATAAGATGCTCCATTTTTTCACCTATCCTTCCTGTAACATCCTAGATACTTTCAACATATCGCCAGTGCAATTCTTAATCACCGACTTGATTTACCGAAAGGATACCGGGGTCAGTCTCCAATTCAATTACATAAGGTTTGTCACTGCGTAATGCTTCATAAAACACTGGTAAAAAATCTTCATTTTTCGAGACGGTTGCCCCATTACATCCATATAACTTAGCTACTTCTGAAAAACTTGGATTCGTTAAAGGTGTTGCTAACACTCTTCCAGGAAAATGATTTTCTTGATGCGCACGAATCGTGCCGTACATATTGTTATTAATGACAATTGAAATGACATGAATCCTTTCACGAACCGCTGTTTCAAGCTCTTGCATCGTCATCATGAAACCACCATCTCCTGAAAAAGAAATAACGGTATGATCAGGATGCGCCACCTTTGCGCCTATTGCACTAGGTAAGCCATATCCCATAGCTCCTGAGGTTGGTCCAATATAGCGTTTCGAGTCCGTGAAACGAAAATACTTGGCTAACCATCCATAAAAATTACCGGCATCACTCGTTATAATACTATTCTCTGGAACAGCCGACATCATATCATCCATAATGCTATTCATTTCGGCATATTGTGTATCCCCTTTAAATCCCGGTGGGGTGGAATGCTTAATATATCGATCATTATTTTCATTTACACGTTTTTCTCTTTCTATGTTTTCATTCTCATTTATAACGGATATAGCACTTTGTAAGAAGCTCTTCGCATCTGAAACGACTCCAAATTCAACATTGTACGCCTTCCCTATCGAGGATTCGCAAATATCGATCTGAATAATTCTTGGACTTTCTCCAAGCAACGTATAATCTTGCGTCGTCACTTGAGATAGCCGTGTACCGATTGCAATAATTAAATCCGCGTTTTTAATAGATTCTGCCATTTTTTTATTTAATCCAAATCCAAGCCATCCTGCATAATTTTTATGAAGGTTTGACAATACGTTAAACCGTCTAAAAGCTGAAGCAACAGGCAAATTCAATTGTTCTACAAATCTTTCAAGCTCTTTTTGAGCTTGTGAAATTATTACTCCTCCCCCTGCAATCACAAAAGGGGATTCTGCATTGTTTATCTCATCAACAACGCGTTGAACAGTCTGTAAATCTGCAATTGGGCGGTTAAAGACGATTGGTTTATTTTGTTTGTATGTGGTCATTTCTTCCAACATATCATGAGGCAAAGACACAACTACTGGACCCGGACGACCTGAACGAGCCTCGTAAAAGGCACGATGCAATAATTCAGGTATTCGATCAACATCATTAATTTCCACAGACCATTTGCACAAGTGACTAAAATAACTTTTAAAATCAACTTCTTGGAACGCTTCTTTATCTATAAATGGGCGCTCAACCTGCCCAATCAATGCAACAAGCGGTGTAGAATCCTGCATAGCTGTATGTAAACCGATGGATAAATTGGTTGCTCCTGGCCCACGTGTAGCCATACATACACCAACATCACCAGAAGCTTTTGCATATGCTTCTGCCATAAAAGAAGCCCCACTTTCATGCCGTGTCGAAATAAGTTGAATTTCCGGGTGCTTATATAGCCCATCAATGACACCCAAATAACTTTCACCTGGTACGCAAAATGCCTTTTTTACTCCTTCTGTTTCTAATACTTTAACAACTGTGTGCCCTCCCGATAACTTTTGCATCTTTTTCCTCCAGTTACGTTTTAGGTGAAGAAGGGTTGATTTGAACATACCAACCCTTCCGACACTAAGTTTTTAATTCGTCACTGCTACCGCTGCTTCAACGGATTCCTTTAAAATATTTAACATATCTTTGATTTGCTCTTTATTAATAATTAATGGTGGCGCTAAAACAACTGTATCAGCTTCGTTATAAATGACAGAACGACAGATAAGTCCCCGTTTTACAGCCTCCGCTACCACTTGAGGAGCTATTTTCGTTTCAAATCGTTCTCCGGTTTTCGCATCTTTATAAACTTCAATAGCAGCCAATAATCCCACTGTACGACCATTTCCAAGTACAGGAACCTCATTTTCAAGTTGCTTGAAACCATTAATCAACTCTTCACCCATGGCTCGTGCGTTCTCAACTAGATTTTCATCTTCAATAATTTCGATGTTCTTCAAAGCAACAGCGGTTGCAACTGGGTGTCCACTGTATGTGAAACCATGGAACATCGTCCCTTCTGTTTTTTCAGCCAATGTTTGATGGATCTTTTCAGATAAGACAACTCCACCTAGCGGAATATAGCCACTTGAGACCCCTTTAGCAATGGTCATCATATCCGGAACAACACCCCAATTTTCAATTCCAAACCATTTTCCAGTTCGACCAAATCCGGTAATTACTTCATCCGCAATAAATAAAATATCGTACTCATCACAGATTGCTCTTACTTCCTTGAAGTAATTTTCAGGAGGTATAATGATTCCACCAGCACCAACAACAGGCTCTGCCATAAATGCAGCAATTGTTTCCGGTCCTTCTTTTTCAATAATGCCTCTTATCTCATCACTTGACGTCGTTTCAGCATGAAAAAATTCAGGTGAAACACTAGCGAACTTCCAAAATTCAGGAATACCTGTTGCAGATGTCGCACCCAATGCAACTCCGTGGTAAGCTTTTTTACGCGATATAATCTTTCTTCGTTCAGGTTTACCTTGTATGTTCCAGTAATGACGTGCAATTTTAATCGCCGAGTCATTGGATTCGGATCCGCCAGAAGTAAAAAACACGGTGTTTAAATCGCCGGGTGTAAGTTCCGCAATTTTAGCAGATAATTTGATGACTGGTTCATGGCTATAATTGGAAAATGCTGAACTAAAAGGAAGCTCTGTAATTTGATCCTTAGCCACTTCAGCTAGTTCTTTTCTTCCGTAACCAACATTGACATTCCATAATGAAGACATGCCTTCAATATATTTTTTTCCATCGATGTCTTCTAAATAAATTCCCTCCCCTTTTTTAAAAATAATAGGTGGGCCATCTTCCTGTTGTTGCTTGATATTAGATGTCGGGTGTAAAAAATGCTTTTTGTCCAATTCCATTAATTGCTCTTTAGATAAATTTGTCATTAAAAATCCCTCCGTTAAAAATGTATATTGATTTTATATATTGAATAAAGGTTCTTTAAAGTGCCTGTTCAAATCACTGATTTGACAGAATAAATCGCAATGATATTCAAGGCGGTGCAGAAGTTCAAAGAGTTTTATGAAACTATTTGAACAATCTTTTAGACTAGTTATTTATAGTACGCATGGCTTTTTTTCATATACAATCTCGCCATTTACAATTGTCATTTTGACTTTTGTCTGTTTTACCTCTTCCGCGGAGAAGTTCATAAACCCTTCAGGCAGTATGACGAGATCGGCATATTTTCCCGCTTCAATACTCCCCTTTTCATCCTCTTCAAAAGCGGCATAAGCGGCATGATTCGTATACATCTTCACTGCTGTCTTTACATCAATAATTTGGTCTTTCCCAACCGGTTTTCCACTAATTGTCTCCCTTGTCATCAAGGCGTGCATCCCCAAAAAAGGAGAACTATCGACTACGGGGCCGTCTGAACTGCCCGCAGGCTTTAACCCTTGATTCATACACGACTTTACGGCAAACACATTATCTAACCGTTCTTTTTCCAAGTTGTACATATCTCCTGCCATATAAATGAGCAGCGGCTGTGGAATAGGTGTCGCATTTATCTTTTTCATCCGATCTCGTATATCATCATTAGAAACCGTTGTATGCTCAATTCTCGGGCGATCATCCCGATTCGGATATTCTTGCTGCAATGCTTCAAACGTTCGAACCGCTTGATCAATCGCACGATCTCCAATTGCGTGAATCGCGACTTGCTTATTTAAGTCATATGCGACTTTCATTTTGTTTTTCAATTCTTCATCTGTATAAAGAAGCATGCCTTTTTCTTCTGTATCTTTATATGGTGCATTTAAAGCAGCTGTACCTCCACTTAATGTTCCATCGGCAAATAGTTTATATGAACCGATTTTCAGCTGCTCGGATTGTTGATTCTGATATTTCTTTAAAAAATCACTGTAATATTCCGCCAAAACCATGGCATAAATTTTCACTTGTAAGTTGCCTGCCTCACTCATTTCCTTTAATACTTCAAATTCTTTCTCCGAATCAATTAAAAACCCTAATCCGGCATCATGTACAGTTGTAATTCCGTTTTCCAATAAATATTGATTTACAAGACTTATTGCTTTTTTCATACTTTCATAGGTATACGGTGGCAAGACGTCTTCGATTAAATTTTTCGCCTTTTCAACAAGCAGCCCGGTAGCTTCTCCGTTGTCCGTACGGTCTATGAAGCCGCCATCAATGGCTGTCTGAACTGTAATATTCGCTTTTTGAATCCCCGCTTCATTGATGACAGCTTCATGGAGACAATATCGAGTAATATAAACTGGATTTTTTACATCTTTAAAGTCCAACTTGTTCGGCTTTCTTCTTTCCTTATATTTCGATTCATCAAAACCCCACCCAATAATCCATTCATCTTCAGATTTAGCAGTTTGAGCGCGTTTTTTTATTGCTTCTACAACTTCTTCGATCGAATCAAGTTGACAGTCTACATAAGATAAATTAAATCCTAAAGAAAACAGATGAATGTGCGCATCCGTAAATCCTGGAAGAACTGTTTGACAGTTTAAATCGACCAGGTGCGTTTCTTTAGATTGTAATTTCAAAATCTCATCATTCGATCCAACCGCAGTTATTTTCTTATCTATTACTGCTACTGCTTCATACACATTATCTTCCGAATCCAGTGTGTGAACTTCTCCATTAAAATAAATTGTGTCTGGTTCCATCAAGGTAACACCTCATTTTAGTAAGTGAAAAAATATGACACTTTAATATCCTTTAATAAAGTCTATTTCGAATTTAAGGGCTTCGTTACGTTTAAATGATTGATAGTTTTCTCGGAATATAGCGATACTTCTATCAAAAAAGTGTGTTGTTTTAGCCGACAAATGAGGTGTTAATATCAAATTATTAGCCTCCCACAAAGGACTTGACTCCGGTAACGGCTCCTCATAAAAAACATCCACTGCTGCCCCTTTTATGACGTTATTTTCCAAGGCTTCCAGTAAAGCTTCTTCTTTTACAAGGGGACCTCGACCGACATTAATCACATAAGCATTATCTTTCATCATGTTAAATTCTTTCTCAGTCAAAAAATGATATGTTCGATCAACCAATGGTAAGAGCAAAACAATAAAATCACATTGCTGAATCATTTCTTCTTTTTGTTCCCAAGTAAACGTCTGATCAAAATACTCAACTGGTCTGCCATTACTGTTAAAACCTAATACATTCATATCGAACGCTTTCGCCTTTTTGGCCACTTCTACTCCTAGGTCGCCAGTCCCAAATATACCAATTGTCTTATATCCCGCTTCATCGACTAATTTCGTACGATCGTATTTTTTATTTTTTTTATTTTGAATGAACCGTGCTAAATCCCTGAGTTCATACAAGATGATGCTCATTACATACTCAGACATTGGTGAACCGTATATATTTCTTACATTTGTCAGTCTTATATTTCGCTCTTCAATTTCTTGTATTGGCACTTGCTCAATTCCCGTTTGGAATACTTGAATCCACTTTAGATTGGGTAATTTATCAAAATCAATTAATTCCCAATCTTCGTCAATCCCGTAAGTAATCATAATCTCGATAGCTTCATAAAGAATGTCTTTTTCCCCGCGCAATAAATGAACTTCTTTGCCAGTTATGCTTTCTATCTCCTTAACTTTCTCATCTTGCAGTTCATCGATCGTAAGCAAAACCAATACAAATCGCCCCCAAATTCTGCATTGTTATGTATATGTTTTTATTAGCCATCTTCCAAAATGATATACTTATATAAGTTTGGTGTTCATTTATAGCATTGTGCTCTACTCCTCGTATTTAATCGAAATCATTTTCTCTTCTAAATACCCATCTATTCCTTGATGTCCACCTTCTTTTCCTACGCCACTTTCTTTCACGCCTCCAAAAGGACTTTGAACGACAAATGGCAATGGATCATTAACTCCAACCATTCCATATTCTAGGTTTTCTGTCATTCGAATGACACGGGACATATTGTTTGAATACAAATAAGAAGCAAGACCATATTCCTCATGATTAACCATATCCAATAACTCTTCCTCGGATGAAAATGTAATAATTGGTGCAACTGGACCAAACGTTTCTTCCGTAAAAATGTCCATATTTGGTGATACATTTTTAAGAATCATCGGTTGAATAAAATTACCATTTGCTTGCTCTGCTTCGGTTAAATTCACTTCTCCAGTTACTGCTTCTGCACCTTTTGAAACTGCATCGTCAATTTGCGATTGAATTTTTTGGACCGCATTTTTGTCAATAACCGGACCTACGGATGTTTCTTCATCTAATCCGTTGCCCATTTTTAATTGTTTCACTTTATCCGTCAACAGTTTTGTAAACTTATCCGCTATATCTTCATGGACGAAAACGCGGTTCGTTGATGTACACATCTGCCCAGAACATCTAAATTTTGTAGCCAAAATATCTTTAGCGGCTGCTTCAATGTTCGCGTCTTCAAATACAATAAACGGCGCATGACCACCAAGTTCCATCGATATTCTTTTCACAGTTTTTGCGGCTTTTTCCATTAACAATTTACCGATTCTTGTTGATCCGGTAAACGTAATTTTCCTCACCGCCTTGCTCGCCATTAACACGTCGGTTACTTCGGAAGATTTGGCCATGACCAAATTAAAAACCCCATTCGGAAGACCTACTTCTTCAAAAATTTTCGTCATTTCAACAGCTGATTGTGGCGCTTTACTTGAAGGTTTCAATACCATTGTGCATCCTGCAGCCAACGCTGGTGCTACTTTTCTCGCAATCATCGATAAAGGGAAGTTCCACGGTGTAATTGCTCCAACTACACCAAGAGGCTGTTTAATAACAAGTACTCTTTTGTCACTCGTACTTGCTGGTACAGTTTCCCCATAAACACGCCTTGCTTCTTCTGCAAACCAACGAAAATAATCAATAGCCGATTGTGTCTCGCCCCGTGCATCACTAATTGGTTTTCCCATCTCTTTTGTAATCACTTGCGCAAGTTCTTCTTTTCGTGCTTCCATTTTCTGATAAATAGCAAGTAATAGGTTAGCCCTCTCAAGGGCAGCTGTTTTCGACCACGTTTTAAAGGCATGATCCGCTGCTGTTATTGCATCTTTTACATCATCACCAGTTCCATGATCCATTTGAAAAACTTCTTCCCCTGTAGCAGGGTTATATACAGACAATTTTTCTTCCTTTTTTATCCACTCTCCATTAATAAACATTACAAAACTCCTTTTTCTTTTAATTTGTTGCCAATTTTAAAATGGTGTTCAATAAAACATTAGCCCCTTTGATCAAATCACCATCTTCCGTTAATTCATTTTCATTGTGGCTTATTCCATCTATACTTTTAACAAAAATTAACCCAGTAGGTGTGTATGTACTCATGTATTTTGCATCATGGCCCGGCCCACCGTATAAATCGAGCATTGAATAGTTTAATTCCTTACTGGAATCGCTAATTTTTTCAATGATCTCCTGATCAAATGGCACCATATCGTACGCCCAATCAACATTTGTTTCACACGTCACATTATTTTCACCCGCAACTTTCTGCAGGCGTTCCTGTATTAGTTTGACTGATTTATTTTTCATTTCATCATTAGGATGGCGAATATCAATCACAAATGATACTTTACCGGGAATAACGTTGATGGAGTTCGGGTAATTATTGATTTTACCTACCGTTATTCTCAAACCTTCTATTTCCTCTGTCATTTTGTTAACGGTTACAATCATATGAGCAGCTGCTAGAAGGGCATCTTTACGGTCTTTCATTCTTGCGCCCCCGGCATGATTTGTAAAACCGTTAACCACGACATTCAAGCGGGTTAGTCCTTGTAATCCTTGAACGATGCCAATGTCCTTATTTTCATTTTCTAAAATTGGCCCTTGCTCAATATGAAGTTCGACAAAACATTTTGTTTCGCCTAAACGGTTTTCTTCTTTACCTTTATACCCAATGTCTGTTAAGGCATCTTCAAAACGCACGCCTTCTTCATCTTGTAAATTGTAAACATAATCTTTGGAGAACTGTCCCGTAACAGCTCCGGAGCCAATTATCGGCGGATTAAACCGTGCTCCTTCTTCGTTCGTAAAGTTGATTAATTCCAGAGGAAAATCTGTTTCAATCTGCTTGTCATTAAGGATTTCCATTACTTCCAGACCAGCCAATACACCAAGTACGCCGTCAAATCTACCTCCATTAAACTGCGTATCTAAATGGGAACCAAATGTTACAGCCGGGGCATTTTTTTGTCTCCCTTCCCGACGAGCGTACATATTACCATAATCATCTATGCGAACTTTTAAGCCTGCTTCTTGTAATTGCTTCTTATATACGTCACGCATTTGTTTATCTTCTTTAGACAATGTCAAACGATGTAATCCATTATGTTTCGTTGCTCCGATAGAAGAACTGATAGCAAAGTTTTTCAAAAAACGCGATTCATTAATTGTTAGCACCATTCATTCCCCCGTATACGAATATTGACTAATCGTGTTTACTGGCCACGAAGGTTTTTGTCCATTAAGTACTTGGTCGATTTGCATGGCAGCATGTACGGCCATTTTTACAGAGCCTTCCTTTGATAATGCTGCACTGTGGGGTGTCACAATAATGTTGTTTAATGTAAACAATTCCGCATTTGTATCAGGTGGTTCCATTTCAAAAACATCAAGCCCTGCTCCTGCTATTTCTTTACTTTTCAGCGCTTCAACAAGAGCCAGTTCATCTACAGTTCCTCCACGTGAAGTATTAATAAAAAAAGCACTCTCTTTCATTAATTTAAACTCTTTTGTACTTATAATATGTTTCGTAGATTCCAAGAGTGGTAAATGTAAACTAATCACATCAGATTTTTGTAAAATTTCCTTCAGATCATCTACTCGTTTAATCATTTCCGGAAAATGCTTGGCGTGAGGGTCATATCCTAGAACTTTCATATTGAACCCATCACAAGCTTTTTTTGCTGTTAGTTTCCCAATTCGGCCAAGACCAATGATTCCAAGTGTCTTACCTTCAAGACTTTCGCTATATACAATATTACGAATATCAAAATTACCGTTCCTTAATTCTTTATCCATAATCATTAATTTTTTTGATAGATTTAAGATAAGTGACATCGCATGTTCTGCTACATCGTTTGCGTTTGCTTCGGGTGTATTTGTAACATACACTCCTTGTTTTGTAGCAGCTTCTACATCAATGTTGTTTAAACCTACTCCATATTTTGCGATCACTTTCAAATCTTTTCCCGCTTTGATTACATCCGCATCGATCATAGCATTTGATCTGGTCAATATAGCATCACAATTTCCCACATCATCTACCAACGTGGTTTTTTTTACATTATCTGCAATTTTTAATTGGTAACCTTTTTGTATTAAATATTCTTTTCCCTCCTTTTCAATGTCTAGAGGAATGTATACTGTTTTATTCATAGCGGACTCCTTTAAAATGATAATTTCTATCTCCCTTAAATCAATGCAAGTATCATGCCAATTTACATCCATTGATTTAACGGACTTATTCAGAAATGTTAATCACTTAAATTGTTCCACTTGAAACAATATAGATCTTTATGTTTCAAAACGTTTCAAAATTCGTCGGAATAAGAAACTCATTCTTCTATATATCGAGTTTGTGTTTTTTAATTTTTCGCCATAACGTTGTACGACTTACACCCAATTGTTTTGCTGCGTCTTCTCGTCTAAAGTGATTCTCCTTTAACACTTCAATTAATTGTTCTCTTTCAAACTTTGGTATCATTTTCAGATCAGTTCTAGGTTCCATTTTTTCTTCATAAATAAAAGCGTCTTGTTTTGGTAAATAGGCATTGATGTCTGTAATATCAATAACATTATCTTTACAAAGTACAGCTAATCGTTCACAAAAATTTTGCAACTCACGGACATTTCCTTCCCATTTTTCTTTACTTAATCTCTCCAAAGCAGCTTCCGTAACGTGAATAGGTTGATTGGTCAAGGTATATTTCTTTATAAATGATTTGACCATTAACGGGATATCTTTCTTACACGCTCGTAGCGGGGGTAAATGTAGATTCAATACACTCAATCTATAATAAAGATCTTCACGAAACGCATTGTTTTTCACAAGCTCAAGTAAGTTTTTGTTTGTCGCTGCAATAATCCGAACATCTATCGGAATAACTTTATCATCTCCGATACGTACTACCTCTCTCTCTTGTATAACGCGAAGTAACCGACTTTGTAAATTCACCGATATTTCACCAATCTCATCTAAGAATATTGTGCCACGGTGTGCTAATTCAAAAAAACCCTTTTTTCCACCTTTTGCAGCACCAGTAAATGCCCCTTCAACATAACCAAATAATTCACTTTCCAATAAATTTTCTGGTAATGCTGCACAGTTTACCGCCACAAAAGGGTGATTCCTTCTTTTGCTGAAGTTATGAATACTTTGTGTGTACACTTCTTTACCTGTACCGGTTTCTCCAATAACTAAAATATTTGAATCAACTTTGCTATACTTTTTTGCAACTTCAATTGTATGTTGCACGACTTCACTTTGTGAGATGATTTTTTCAAAAGTATGTTTAGCAACGTGCCCTCTTAAATAGATCTTTTTTCGAATCTTCTTTTCCATTTCTTCTATTCCTGTTACATCTTGAAAGGCAATCATATCGCCAACTTTATTATTCCGTAAGTAAATAGCAACTTTTTTGACAGATAGTTGGACAGAACGGTATGTTATTATATCTTCTTTATAATCTTGGTCACTTGTAATTAAATCCAATAATCCGCTTTTAGTAATAATGTTATCTATTTTCTCACCAATAAGCTTCGGATGCTCAATGAGTAAAATACGCTGAGCAGCATTGTTAAGTGCTGTAATTCGTTGCATAAGATCAATTGCTATAATACCTTCATATGCGTTATCCAAAATTGTTTGGAACCTTTGTGTCTTTTTTTGTTCTGTTCTACTAACAACTGCCAAACTTTCCGCTTCTCTTAATGCTTGATGAAAAGAATCAACAGATGTTTGAATTACTTCTGCTTGTAACCCTTGCTCTTTCGCATATTCACATGTATTAACTCCTGCCAAAACAAATTCACATCCTTCATCCTTAGCCTTGTCAACTAAATACGGAATATCAGAAAGATTATTTAAATAGTATTGCTCAATTTCTAGATCAACAATTTCCTGTAAGTTATCGACTCCATAAATCATATTAGAGGCACCAATCACGGCAACCTTCTTTTTACCAAAATCACGGCGGCAGACAAATAAGGATCTTACTAAATCAATTCCCTGAACAGGAATATCAACGATCGGTATTTGTAGCTTAAAACCTTTTAACTTTTTGGATAATAATCCTCTTGATATAATGACATCTGCCTCGTACTGATGCTCATGCAATTTCTCAACAGGGATTACTAATTCTTCCACTTCAAAATCTTCTTGTAAGTCGTTTTCTTTTTCATATGATTTAAGAAACGTTTTCCATGAAGCGCTTATATAATCTTTGCGTGGAACGACTAATTGAATTTTAATCAATACGAATCCTCCTATACGATAAGGTCGTTGAATTTGAAAACGAGTAAATAATAGCTGAAACCGTTTACACTTTTTTATAATAATGGATAGGTTTAGTTTTAGCATCACTCTTTTATTTTTAGTATCATTACAAATATTCTATCATATTTGATTTAATTTCCACTTTAATTATTTTCGTTAAAATAGGCGACTATTATGTAGTTATTGGATAAAACGGTGACGTTCTATTTAAGGGAAATTTCATTAGGAATTTATTTAACGTAGCATCATTTTGGAGGGCGGCTAGCAGACACCTTTTAAGGGAAATAATACAACAAAAAAAGCCTCCAAGAAAAATTTCCTGAAGGCTTGTTCATGTATCTGGTTATATATTTTGTCCTATGCTTTTGCATCCTCTTGCTGAAAACTGTCAAGAATTGCCGTAACGATAAATCCAATGGCTGCGGAAAATACACAAGCGATTCCCCAACCGCCTAATCCTGCACCCATAATAAAAGTTCTCTCAGCAATTGTTGCAAATAGAAGTAAAATTAAGCCTGCTGCAAATAAAAACATGCATGGGTAATAGCTTATGTACTTCGTTTTTGGTGTTGCTTTTACAAGGATAAAGCTTAAAATTAAAATAGCAACGGTCAAAATAATACCAATTGTGAATACGGACTGTATCATCATGTCACCTCATATACCAATTATATATAGTTTTACTATCTTTCATAAGTTTACAATCGAATGATTATAAAGTCAATGAAACAGGGGCTCTTCAGGTGTGAAGATTAAATTTGCACTTTACCTGCTATAATATTAAAAAACTACTTATCCACATATGTTAAATTTTACCAATTAACTTTCTCTTGTTTTGTGGATAAAGGATCAGAATTTCATGAATTTTATCTTAAAATTGTGGATAACTCTGTTTTTGCTTTTCTTTCATCACATCCTTTGTTAAGATAAAGGCACTAGGTAAACCGTACTTGTATCGGTATTACCATGTGTTTCATATCCTCGTCTGTCAAAACGCGTGTCCGAATCGCTTCTAACAGATTTGAGGATATTTCTTTTGCCTTATTTTTGAATTTTTTCAGTACTTTCGCACCTTTTTCAAAAAGTTGCATCAATATATCCGTTATTTGTGTTAGAAGGTAGTGATTCTTCATCGCTGTATAATGATGACTATTTGCATGTTCAATGTAATACCGAATGTTCTTTTGCTTGTTAAACCCTTCATTTTCAATTTTCCAACGGCTTCGCCCTGCATCAACAAGTCCCTGTGCCTTTTTGTGTGTTACTTTAATATTGGAAATAAACGTGAATTTCCTCTCCTCGTTCTTTTCCGTTTCCAGTATACATTCAAATAAGTTCACATCGTGCGAGTTGTAGTTAATGTCATTTATCCATGATATATCATTGGATTTGTCGTCTTTCTCCATCTTTTTCAATTCACGGAATTCATCCATGATACTTTTGATGCGACCTTCTTTGAAGCGAAGCAGGTATTTCCATTTATTTTCCTCACAAAGGGTGAATACGCCCTGACATGCGTACAAACTATCACCAAGGATACAGATAGGCAGCCGTTTGTATGTGTCTTTTATTCTCTTGGCCAACCGATAAAAAGCATTTAATTCACAATCCTGTTTAGGGGTATCCTCCGATTCATTTTCAATGAACTCGGAGTCCAAACTCAACACCATGTCACCGACCACGAGCTTTGCCTCCAGGACGTGATGCATATAAATAACTTTTATCTCTCCGGTTTCTTCATTTTTATATTCACGTCTTAAACAGTGTTCACAATGTTTCTCATCAAAGGTAAATAATCCTGTACCATCAACGATGATTCCCCAATATTTCCCATTAATTCGAAATTGTTCAAAACATCGTTTCTTAAGCAGTTGTTTTATCATGTAAGTCCGAATTTCTCCTAATTCCTCCGGATTTAAGGCGGACAAAAAATTATTGATGATGTCGTAATGTGGAAGTTCCTCTAATGTATCTAATTTAAAATACATTCGCATATTTTCAATGCACTCATCCATGTTGAATTTATCAGTCATGTCTCGCATGCTATCCGTGTTACAAGCATTTTTCATTATGATCATAAACAACATGAGCTCACTTCCATAAGTGATATAGCTTTGGTGCCTGGGATCTTCCACTTTTTTAAGCCTGTCATTCATGTCTTTGAAAAAATGTTTACTGATTTTGTTGAACTCGAAGAAAAAGTTTATCTTCTTTTCATGGCCTCTAATTTCTTTTCTTGTTACCAATTGTATATCCTCCTTAGATCATTGATTTAATGGTATTAGTCATAGTTATATTATACCATTAATGTAATACTAAGGATGGATATTTTGTAGAATTATCCCGAAGAATTTTTACTCCTCAGAGCTGAGGGGCTCTTGTTGCTAAAACAGAATAAATGGTCTTCAAATGTCAAATTTTGTTCAAACTTTTGGACAGACTCTACCAACTTGACCATCTTCTAATCGAACTTTTATACCGTGTGTATGAAATGAAGATTTTGTGAGAATATCCTTTACAACACCAATTGTCGTTCTACCTGTTCGTTGATCTTTTTTAAGAATAACCTTCACTTCTAGTCCTGTATAAATGTTATCTTTATAGCGACCATCTACGTCCATCTTCTATAGTCTCCCCAATTACCTGATTTTTTATTTTCCTTACCCCTTTTGAATTTCAAAAATATCATCAATTTTTTCCGTCATGTAGGAGTGACTATCCTCTACACCTAAATTGTAAAAGGTTGGACCGAATTTTTCGGTGATAAAATCAAGGATCATCATTGCAGTAAGGTTTCCAATTTGTTTATCAAGTTCCATTTCAAAGTAGTGCTGGATATGTCCAACCATTTCATCTTTTTGTTCTTTTGTTAGGTTAAAGTTTGCTTTCATGAAAATCTCCTTTAAGCGTGTGTTCAAACCGAATTAGAAACAAGCCAACGAAGAGATTCACCGCTAATAATTTGGCGCCTTTTTGAGCAACCTATTTAAGCTTCTTCTCTGAAAGTGTTTGTTAAGGCTCCCAGGTTCTCAACTTCTACAGTCACTTCATCACCATCACGCAAATACACTCTTTTTTCTTTCGGTAGTCCAATAATGACGCCTTCAGGTGTTCCCGTTAAAATTAAATCACCGGGGACTAACGTCATATGTTTGGAGATATAGCTTATAATTTCTTCACACGAAAAAACCATATCTGACGTGTTGGAATGTTGACGAACTTCCCCGTTAACAGTTGATTTCAATGTAAGTTTATTCGGGTCACCCACCTCATCCTTTGTCACAAGGTATGGGCCAACTGGTGCAAACCCATCACTCGTTTTTCCAAGCATCCACTGGGGTGTTTTCTTTTGCAAGTCTCGGGCCGACACATCATTTGACGAACAATAACCAAAAACATAATCAAGTGCTTCATCCTCAGATACGTTTTTGGCCGTTTTTCCGATAACGATCCCAAGCTCCACTTCATAATCGACTCTTTTCGTTACAGGCGGAATCATAACTTCGTGTCTATGTCCTGTTAATGCGTTTGGAAACTTATTAAAAAGGACCGGCACTTCCGGATAGGGTGTGTTCACTTCATCGGCATGTTTTTTATAGTTTAAACCAACACAAATAATTTTACTCGGTTGTGTTACACATGGCTCCCAATCGATAGCTTGTTCACTTAAAGTCACATTTTCCCGTTCGTTTACACCAAGCTCAGAGATAAACTGTTCCAATGCCGGCAACGATTGGGCGCTACTTTCAATAAATTGCATGATGTCGGTTGGGATATTTTCTTGTGTCGTTTTATTCAGCAACGCTGCCTCTAGATCAATGATTCCTTCTTCTACCTTTACGCCTAGCGTCTGTTTTCCTTTTCTTAAAAACGTAACTAATTTCATATGTAATTGTGCCTCCCCGCAATTGTTCTAACTCCTTTAAGTTTAACACATTTTTACAGATTGTTTCACTAAAGCCACCACATTGTATATTATCCGCAAAAGTCTGCAATGATAGAATGGTGGATAACAACAGAAGAGATAAAAAGCCTCAGAAAATAATAGCGGTACACCCGGCTTTTTGAACAACATCTATAATGTGTTTTGGACAAAGGAAACTTTTTTTCGTACTATGCAGTAAGTTTATTACAGCTAATAACGTTGCTGTAGACCCACCCAGTTCCTAACTGGTAAGCTATAAAGTATCATGTATGGTGGTGAAGAAATGAAAGAAAACACAAAATCAATTATCGTAGCAACCTGGGTTGGCATTATTGTCAATGGGCTGCTCGCTCTATTAAAAGGAGTCGGTGGTTTTCTTTCCGGGAGTAAGGCACTTTTAGCAGATGCGTTACATTCTGCATCCGATATTGTCGGTTCCGTCGTTGTCTTATTTGCGGTAAAAATAGCGAACAAGCCTCCGGATGAAGAACATCCATATGGCCACGGCAAAGCAGAAAACATCGCATCGATTATTGTCGCATTATTATTAATTGTCGTTGGAGTGGAGATCAGTATATCCTCCATAAAAGTGTTTTTCGGAGAAGCACCACAAGCACCCGGGAAAATTGCACTCGTTATTATTATTATTTCTATTATAGTCAAGGAAGCGTTGTTCCAATATAAATACAAACTTGGCAAAAAATATAGCAGTACAGCTCTCATTAGTGAAGCATGGCACCATCGTTCCGATTCATTATCTTCTGGGGCAGCTTTGCTAGGGATTGGCAGTGCGATCCTAGGGGAAATGTTCCATATTACGGTGTTAGTCTATGGTGATGCAGTTGCCGGTATAATAGTGTCTTTAATCGTCATAAAAGTCGGGTATTCCCTCGCCAAGGAATCATCTTTAGTTATCATGGAAAAAGTACTTGATGAAGATGATTCAAAAATGTACATAGACACGGTGCTTTCTATAGATGGTGTTGAAGAAATAGATCAGATTCATGTACGAACACATGGAAGCTATGCCATTATTGATATTAAAGTTAGCGTTGACCGGAAAATAACCGTCGAACAAGGACATGAAATTGCTAAAAACGTAAAAACGACATTAATGGAAAAACATAAAGAAATAGAAGATGTGCTTGTCCATATTAATCCGTACTAAAACGATGCTCGCAATGAATTTAATAATTAACAAGACTACTGTAAATAAAAACGGATAAATTTAAAAGGAATCCAGTGCGAAACTGAATTCCTTTTCTTAATTAGCTGAGTTTTGTCCCAGCCTCGTTATTTCACTTATTCTGTTTCTTCTCGCTTATAGTAATCTGTTACTGCTCCACGTGAAGAACAAGTAACATTGTGCGCATATTTTCCAAGAACTCCTTTTGTATAAAGTGCAGGTGCTTCCCAATTGCTGCGACGCTTTTCCAATTCCTCGTCAGAAACATCCATTGTAATAACCTGCTCTTCGGAATCAATCGTTATTTTGTCACCTTCTTCAAGATGTGCAATCGGTCCACCAACTTGCGCTTCCGGTGCGATATGTCCGACAACAAGTCCATGTGTTCCACCGGAAAAACGGCCATCTGTAAGCAATGCAACTTTCTCGCCAAGCCCTTTACCGACAAGAATGGATGAAATGGATAGCATTTCAGGCATCCCTGGTCCACCTTTTGGACCAACATGGCGGATGACGAGTACATCTCCTGCATTGATCTCGTTATTCATCACTGCTTCAGTTGCTTCTGCTTCCGTATTGTACACTCGAGCAACACCTGTATGTCTTTTCACTTTCACACCAGATACTTTTGCAACAGCTCCTCTAGGCGCCAAATTTCCTTTTAAAACAATTAATGGGCCGTCCGTCCGCTTCGGCTGATCAAGCGGTGTAATTACTTTCTGGCCTTCGGCTAAGTCTGGAGCATCTTTTAAATTTTCCGCCAATGTTTTACCTGTAACCGTTAAGCAGTCACCATGTAAATAGCCATTTTCATGGAGTAGTTTCATAACAGCTTGGACCCCGCCTACTTTATATAAGTCTTCCATGACATACTGTCCGCTCGGTTTTAAGTCAGCAATGTGCGGAACTTTTTTCTGAATTTCATTAAAGTCGTCGATCGTTAAGTCTACATCAATCGCGTGGGCAATTGATAATAAGTGAAGAATCGCATTCGTTGATCCACCAAGTGCCATGACCACCGTAATCGCATTTTCAAAAGCTTCTTTAGTCATGATGTCTTTCGGATAAATGCCTTTTTCCAGTAATTGATAAGCCACTTTACCCGCTTCAGCACATTCCTCCATTTTTTCTTCGGAAGTAGCCGGCTTTGCAGCATTACCAGGTAAACTCATTCCCATTGCTTCTATTGCAGATGCCATCGTATTCGCTGTATACATTCCACCGCACGATCCGGCACCCGGGCAAGCCTGACACTCAACTCTTCTTAACTGTTCTTTATCGATATCGCCATTATTGTATTGTCCGACACCTTCAAATACGGAAACAAGGTCAATATCTTTTCCATCCAATTTTCCGGGTCTGATTGTTCCGCCATAAACGAATACCGCTGGAACTTCTGCGTTGGAAATGGCAATCATGCAACCGGGCATATTTTTATCACAGCCACCAATAGTTACAAGTGCATCCAAACTTTCAGCGCCGACAACCGTTTCGATGGAATCGGCAATCAAATCGCGACTTGGAAGGGAATAGCGCATCCCGTCCGTTCCCATGGAAATACCATCGGATACAGTAATCGTATTAAAAATCATCGGGGCACCGCCAGCATCTCTTGCCCCCGTTTTAGCGCTTTCCGCTAAATCTTTTATATGTATATTACATGGTGTCACTTCACTCCACGTACTGGCAATTCCTATCATCGGTTTTTTAAAATCTTCATCGGTAAACCCAACTGCACGTAGCATCGCCCTATTGGGTGACCTTACAACGCCATCAAAAACTTTACTATTAATTCGTAAATCTTTAGAATCTTTTGTCATTTAGCACCTCACCTCTCTATCAATAATTATATTGCTCTTGTCCAAAAAGTTCAATGATTTTCAGATAAAGTTAACGGCATTCTCCCTAACTATAAGAAATAAATGAACATTACACACGGTGTATCTTTGTTTACCTGAGATACCTGTGATGCATTGATTCAATATATTTGAAGTGAATCCTCAAATCTTTCAAACAAGTACTATTAATCACGGCCAAACTATCTACTTTATTAAATGCTATGAATGCAATGAAAATAAGGTCCCTGAAAAACACTAAGGGACCTTATCTGAAAAGGTGATGTAAATTACCAACCAGCGTATTGTTTTACTTTATCCATATTTACATTACCTCGGTTTACATCTGTCAGAGATTGACCAAAAATATCAATCGCCTGATCAATTTCTTCTTTACTAATGATTAAAGGTGGAGTAATTTCAATTACGTTGCCATGAATACCTACGTAATATACTAGCAGACCAAGTGATTATTGCATCTAACTTGTACCGACCTTGTGGTTGTTTTTACCAATGATTGCGGATAGTTTTACCACCCTTTGCGGAACAATGTACCATTATCTATAAAAACTCTTGTATACTAAGTGAATATTGCGGATGAATAGAGCCACTTGTGCGGAGTTTTGAGCCAGTCATTGCGGAAGATTGAGCCACCGTTTGCGGATGAGAGAGCCAATAATATAAATAAGAACGACCTCCTGTATAATAAAAATTGCATGCATGAAAGCAAGACATTATTATACAGGAGGTTTTTTTGTGATTAATTGTCGTAAGATTCTGGAGTTGTATTTTGAAGAGGTCAGTCAAAGAACAATTAGTTCTAGTACTGGACATTCGAGAAATACAGTCTCTGAGGTCGTTCAACGAGCCAAGAAACTTGGTATGGAAAGCTTGAGCGACACCATGACCAATCCATGGCTAGAAGCGTTTCTTTTTCCAGAGAAACAAGCTATTGAGAAAGGTTACTTCCCCGTTGATTGGGAAAAAGTGCATAAGGAATTACAAAAGAAGAATGTAACTTTGACCTTATTGCATTATGAATATGCAACAGAGGCAGGTGAAGGCGGAAAGATTCCTTATGCTTATCGTACATTTACCGAGAATTATGGAAAATATGCGAAGAAGTACAAATTGACAATGCCTATCCTAAGAAAACCTGGTGAAACCATGGAAGTAGATTGGGCAGGCTCTACGTTAGAAATTATTGATCGTTCAACAGGAGAAGCGATACCAGCATATGTTTTTACTGCAACCTTACCTTATAGTCAATTCAGCTATGTAGAAGCATTCTTGGATATGAAATCAGCGAACTGGCTTATCGCTCATATTCATGCATTAGAGCATTATGGAGGTGTTCCTGAAACCTTGGTTCCAGATAATTTGTAATGTAAAGATTTACATTACAAATTTAATGAAAAGGAATAATTAATGTAAAGTGATGAAGCTAAATACTGTGGATGCAACGATGAATCCACATTCAACTTTACATTAATAAACTATAATAGAATCAGCCCATTAATGAGAGGAGACAATGTAAATGGCTGATTTTATTTTATTTAACGAATTACAGTTAAAGATGGATCAATTGAAAGAACAGGTAACAACTGATTTACCGGATTCCAAACTGGCATATGTTTATTGTGGTATCATTGAAGACTTCCTTTTATTTTGTAAACAGGAGCCGTATTGCCTGCCAGTGGATAATGTGCCGAAATATTATGAACGGGTCACGGGGGTAAGTTCATACATGCGACCTTCAACCGAATGTAAAAAGCGTAAGGCGCGTGCAGTACTATTTATCAGAGACACTTTGAATGGATGCGGTTTAGCAAGAAGGTACATCTATCACCCTATTTCAATACCAGAAACCTTTCAGAAAGATATTCAGCTTTATAATGAGTGGCAAGTATCGAAAGGATGTAGCCGTAGTACGATAAGAACCCGTATTGGAAGATTGAAACCCTTTTTAATTTTTATCTTTAAAAGCGGATGTTCTTCAATTGACCACTTGGATGCCCAAACGTTTGTTGATTTTATCGGAACTCTTAACGGACACTACTCATCGACAGGAAAAACAAATATTCTCTACACCATCAGAAGTTATTTTGCCTGCCCAATGATCAGAATGAATCTAAAATTTAATCCAGATTTCTTTCTCGAAAACCTTCACACGAACAAACATGAGCGGTTGGAAACTGCCTATTCAGCCGAAGAAATACGAAAGGTGCTGGACTCCGTTGATAGAAATTCTGGCCAAGGAAAAATGTTATATCTAATGATGCTTCTTGCCAGTGTGTATGGGCTTCGCTCTTCCGATATCAGAACTCTCCAACTTTCAAACATTGACTGGAAAAAGCAATGTATCAAACTTAGTCAGCAAAAAACCAAACGATATTTAGAGCTACCTTTAATACAGGAAGTATGCCTGGCCCTGCTAGACTATATAAAGAACGCCAGACCCAAAACCATGGATGCCCATATTTTTATTAGACAAAGACCACCCCATGTGCCTTATGCCGATGATAACCGCTTCGCGGAAAAAGTCCGTACCTACTTTAAGAAAGCTGGGATCAATACAGATCGGAAGCATGCTGGACTTCACTCCATGAGACACAGCTTGGCAACTGGTATGATGTCAGACGGTGTTCAGATCAGCGAAATTGCTACGATTCTTGGACATACATCTCCCCAGTCAACCACCAGATACATCTGGTCCGATATTTCCCAGTTAAGAAAGGCCTCCATGGAGGTGATGCCCTATGCTGAATGATAAGGAGTTTAGAGCTTTCCAAGAGGGGATTTTCAAGATATATTTTGAAAAATATATCGAGTTTAAACGCGGTAAAGGCGAAAAAGTGACACGTTCCACACTAATCAGATTGAAGACGCTAAATCAAGAGCTTACCCTTGCTTGCGACAGTTTGGAAATCAGTCGTGAAGTGGCAGAATTTATCCTACGTGAAAGGGAAAAGGAAAGTCCGGCATCCAGAGGACTCCGCATTTCAGATTTCCGCCAGTTCTCAGCTTTTCTTCGAAGTTTGGGAATCACTTCCTATGAAATACCACGCAAGTATATGAAGAAAGTATATGTACCATTTCGTCCATATATTTTTTCAGAAGCTGAACTTGGTTCCATTACAAGGGTTGCCGACCAGCTTCGGCAAGGGATAAGATCACAAACCCACCGTCTGGTTTATCCCGTCATTATCCGTGTTTTGATTGGAACCGGGATGCGTATCGGGGAAGTCCTTTCGCTTAAAATACAAGATGTGGACATGGCTAACCAACTACTCATTGTATACAAATCTAAAAATAATGTGTCCAGATATGTACCGATGTCAGAAAGCCTTTCAGCAACCATTGCAAAGTATCTTTCCAGAATCCAGAATCGCAATGAACCACAGCAGCATTTATTTATCTCACCTTACACCGGAACGGGTTATTCCTATGATGCTATGAAGTATATGTTTAAAAAGATCTTTTCTATAGCAGGAATCCGCACCCCCCAGGGGAGACTGCCAAGAATTCACGATATCCGTCATTCGTTTTGCACGGCAAGCTTAAACCGAATGCTGGAATCCGGCATGAATCTTTATACGGCAGTTCCGATTCTTGCAGCCTATGTTGGACATGTGAATCTATCCGATACAGAGCGTTATATTCATCTTACCGAACACGGATATAGCGACTTTATCACAAAAGAATCCCGTCTGGGAAGCCTGATTCCGGAGGTGTGTGATGAGAACTAAATCATTATCCCACTATATACAAAGCTATTTTTTATCCTATCTGATAGCTCAAAGAGGATATGGCAGAAATACGATTGCTTCCTATAGGGACACCTTTAAACTTCTGTTCATTTTCCTCGAGGAAAACAAATTGTCAGTCTCGAAGGCTTCCATAGAAAGTGTCGACAAAACATGTGTTGAGGAATTCATTCATTGGCTGGAAAGCAGAAGGAAAAATGCAATATCCACACGGAATGTACGTCTAGCACATTTAAAATCATTTTGGGGATATGTATTAACAACGACTCCTGAATGGGCAGACCATTGCAGTCAGATTATCCATATCCCATTCAAAAAAACAGAAAAGAGACCTCCTGCCTATTTGACGGAAGCAGAAACAAAACAGCTCCTTAGCATGCCGGATAGTAACACACGATCAGGGATTAGACACATGGCCGTGCACTGCTTTATGATTCGGGATGCAGGGTTCAGGAACTCATTACCCTGAATACATCAGATATTACCCTGGGTGGTATATATAAACTTTTTATAAAAGGTAAGGGCGACAAATATCGTGAAATACCTATTATGCAGGAGACAGGCAAAATTCTTGAGAAATATATAAGAATATATGAGCGACAGCCCAAAAAACCATTGTTCTGCAACAGCAGGGGAGAGCGCTTAACGTGTGCAGGTATCTCCCATATCCTAAACAAGTATCAGAAGCTTGCCAAAGAGATGAATGCTAAACCTATCCAAGAAAATCTGTCACCGCATCTTCTGAGACATAGTAAGGCAACTCATCTTGTGAATAATGGTGTGAGTATTTATAATATCCGAGATTTCCTCGGACATGCATCCGTGACAACAACTCAGGTTTATCTGACGTCTAACCCAGAGGTCATGCGGGAAGCCATTGAAAAAGCCTCACTAAAAACAGCGCCAGATAGTGCAGATTATTATTCTGCTGAAGAAAAAGCAGATCTAATGTCCTTTCTTGAGACGCTTTTCTAAAATATAATGTAAAGTTGGGGTTGGGAATAAATTTTGATTCTATTCATTTTTGACTGCCAACTTTACATTAATTATTCCTTTTCATTAAATTTGAAAACGGGAGTTACGAAAGCCCTTCGGGGTGAGCCTATTCTTAATGAGGCTTATCGTGAACTAGCAGACTATTATCGTACTGAGATTGTTCCGAGTCGTGTCAGAAAGCCAAAGGATAAATCAAGTGTCGAAGGAACCGTTGGATATATCTCTCGACAGATTATCGCTTCACTAAGAAACTATCATTGTTTTCATATCGAAGATTTGAATCAGAAAATCTTTGAAAAGCTAGAAGAAATCAATACAATTGATTTCCAGAAACGACCTGGTTCTCGTAAAAAGGTGTTTGAGGAAGAAGAGAAATCCTACCTTCAACAGCTTCCTCAAACACGTTACAAACTTACGGAATGGAAATCAGCAAAGGTTCAACTGAACTACCACATCCAAGTTGAACGAATGTATTATTCCGTTCCATATGATTACGTCCGTGAATATGTCGATGTTCGACTAACCACGGATCTAATTGAAGTTTACTTTAAAGAAGCTCGAATTGCATCCCATAAAAGACTAAATGGTGAGATAGGTCAATATTCTACAAACATTGACCATATGCCTGATAATCATCGATTATATCTAGAACACAATCCTGAAAACAATCGGAAATGGGCAGAGACGATTGGAACTTCTATGGCGCAATTTGTTTCTCATATCCTAGAAATGAATGTTGAAAAGAAAGCATTAAATATCCTTAGTACATTAAGAAATCTAACAACAAAATACTCAAAGGATGAACTGGAAAAATCAACACAAATATTACTAGAAATTTCAACAAACCCTACAGTTTCTGTATTAAAGGGTGTGTTGGAAAGAAGTAAGAAGCGAAAACAAAAAGCAGAAAAAAATAGCGATCAAACTAACATCGATGACCATGGGTTTGTACGTGGAGCTAAATACTTTGGAGGGAATAAAAAATGATGAACCAAGAAACGTTACGTAAGTTAACTGAAATGAAAATGGGTGCAATGGCAGAATTATATCAGCAACAAGGACAGAATAATGAATATCAAGGCATGGATTTTGATGATCGGTTCAACCTTTTGGTAGATTATGAATATGATCGTCGTAAATCTAATAAACTCGAACGACTAATTAAACAAGCAACATTTAATGAGCCAACAGCAGCTATAGAAGATATAGAATATCATCCTGATCGTAATCTAGATAAGAAATTAATTCTGGAGTTGGCAACAGGAAACTACATTCAAAATCACCATAATATTATTTTAATGGGGGCATCAGGAAACGGAAAAACATGGATATCGAACGCCTTTGGGGTTCATGCGTGTCGGCAATTTTATAAAGTAAAGTATATCAGATTACCAGAATTACTTGATGAATTAGCTGTAGCAAAGTATGAGGCCGATGGTAGTTTTCGTAAGATTCTTCAAAAATACAAGAAGATTGATTTATTGATACTTGATGAATGGTTATTAACCGAGCTTTCAGAGGAGCATGTACTTCATGTGTTGGAAATTGTTGAGGCAAGATTAAAGCGAGCATCCACTATTTTCTGTTCGCAATTTTCGCCAGAAGGTTGGCACTCAAAGCTTGGACAGGCACAAGTAGCTGATGCGATTCTTGATCGTATTGTTCATGATTCCCATAAGATCCTAGTGGATGGAGAAGTTTCAATGAGAGAACGTCATGGATTGGCGGTAATGAAATGATCCCTGAAGAAGTTGAAAGTCGCATAGCGAGGTACTTTTTCCATAATTATTTACCTGATGAAGTAATGATGGAGGTAGTAGAGAAACTATTACCACCATGTATATACACGGAAGAAGAGGATTTAGACTTTGATGAACTCGTCCGTTGGGCTCTCGACATTATAAAAGAGCAGTTAGAAGATAAAAGTTTTAAATGAAATAACGAGCCATCGGAATGTGCCATTCCGATGGCTCGTTATTATTTTGTCCTTTAAAAACCAAGTGGCTCTCTCTCCCGCATTCACTGGCTCCATTCTCCGCAAATGGTGGCTCAAAACTCCGCACAGCTGGCTCAATCTGTCCGCAATACTCAAATTTTGAACTTTATCATCGAATCACCTTTCAGGTTAGGTAGTATTACCTCAATTATACCTGATATAATAGGATTCTTGGGTAATTTTAATGTTTTCTGTCATGGTATCAGGAAAACGATTAAATCTATAGATAAAGAAAAAAGGATAGAAGGGGGCACTATCCTTTCAGATTATTTAAGACTTTTTTTAAAATTCTATACATTTAATTGAATACTTGTAACCTATTATATTAGTAGAACTTTAATTATCTGTCAGCACTTTTTTCAAAGCATATTCAGTTAGTTCTAACGTTCTATCGATATCTTTCTTTGTGTGGCTGTAACAAATATGGTCACGCACCATATTCTGTGGTAGCTTGAATATACCTTTTTTTAATAATTCCTCTCTATATTTAATATAAACATCCTTGTTATGATATTGAAGATCTGAATAGCTTTTAGGCTCAAAATCCATAAAATAATTAGAAAATATTGAACCATATCCAGCTACAAATGATGAAATACCTAGAATATTATGTATTTCTTCTAATCCTTTTCTCATTCTATTTCCTAAATCAAAAATGTGTTCATGAACAGGCTCCTTCTCCATAACTTCAATTGTTGCTATAGAAGCAGCAGTACCAACTGCATGTCCATTAAAAGTTCCGGCAAACCATACATCCCCACCAGGTTTAGTGTTAAATCTGTTCATATATTTTTCTTTTCCTGCAATAGCAGCTATTGGATAACCATTTGCCATTGCTTTTCCTATCGTTGTTAAATCAGGGATTACATTTGCTATCTTTTGATATCCACCTAGATCATGTCGAAAACCCGTGACAATTTCATCAAAAATTAGTAATGATTTATTATCGGTGCATATTTGTCTTAATCCTTCTAGAAAGTTTGATTGTGGCATAATACAACCAGAACTATGAGCAATTGGCTCTACAATAATTGCTGCAATTTCATTATAGTTTTCTTGAAAGGTCTTCTTTACATCTTCCAAGTTGTTATATTGACAAATGAGTGTATTATCAACAGACTCCTTTAACATTCCGGCTGATCCGGGGTCGTCCTCACCTATTTTTTCCCAACTACTTTGCATATTTTTCGCAACATAATCATGCCATCCATGATATGATCCTTGAAATTTGATTATTTTGCTTTTTTCTGTTATTGCACGGGCTAATCTGATTGAATGATATGTTGCTTCGGATCCTGCATTACAAAATAATACTTTCTCTGATGAAGGAATATGTTTACATATTTTTTCTGATAATTCTATTTCTAAATCAGTTGTACCTATCCCATATAAGTCTGTTCTGTTTATTGTTTCAATTACTCTTTCATTAACATAATTATAATTATGTCCTAAAATTGTTGGTCCGAATGCCATTTGATAATCAATATATTTATTTTTATCTGCATCATAAATATATGCATTTTTTGCTTCTAAAAATACCAATCGAGGATTCACATCTCTCATTGCGGTATGGACACCGCCTGGAGTATATTTATTAGCACTCTCATATAATTTTTTACTATTAGAGTATTTCATTATTATCTTTCTCCTTTCAATTATTTATACTTTAGTATCCTAAAATCAATCTTGGTAAAAATAGTGACAGTTCTGGTAAATATGTTACAATCAATAATGTTGGTAACCAAGCAAATAATATCATCACTAGAGTTGGTGTTACCATTGTGTCGAATCTAGCGTTTCCAATTTGACCAGCTAGATATAAAAGTGGTGCTGCTGGGGGAGTAACTACCCCTAGACCTAAATTAACTGCTAGAATTGCAGCAAAATGAATTGGGTCTACCCCTATACTTATAGCTACAGGTAATAATATAGGAGTAGATAAGAGAACACCGCTAGAGTCATCCATTAACATGCCTACAATTATTAAGATTAAATTAATCATTAATAATACAATTATTTTTTCTTCTGATATTATAAATAAAAGATTAATTAATTTATCAGGTAGCTTTTCTTCAATAAACATACGTGTTAATATTGAGGATCCAAAAAGCATTAACATAATCACACCAGTCATATTAGCAGCTTTAATAAAAACGTTCAAAATATTCCTTTTATTCAATCCCTTATATACCCATAATCCTATAAAAAGTGAATAAATAACAGAAGCCGCAGCAGCTTCTGTTACGGTTATAATACCACCATAAATGCCACCTAAAATAATAACCCCTAAAATAACCCCTGGTAACGCTCGGATAAAACTTTTATTTACCTTTTTAGTTTGTTCTTTTAAACTTATGGCCTTGTTAACTTTTATATCATCTTCTTTTCTTAAGTAAAAAAGGCTAGTAATACTTAAAAGTATAATTAAAATAAGCCCAGGAATAATAGTTGAGAGGAAAGCGGCCAAAACAGATTGATTACTAATCCATGCAAATATAATCATTAGGCCACTTGGCGGTATTAACATACCCAATACAGAAGAACTCGCTAATAAAGATGCTGAAAAACCTTTGGGATAACCTGCTTTTTCCATCCTAGGGAGCATAATTGTACCTATAGTAGTCATTGTTGCAGCTCCGCTACCTGAGATAGCACCAAATAAAGCACAGGACACAATTGTAACTAAGCTAAGACCTCCTTTTATTTTGCCAACGAGAGCATTTGCTAAATTGGTTATACGATCCCCCATACCACCAGTATCAATCATTCCTCCTGCAATAATAAATAAAGGTATTGCTAATAAAACTGTTGTATTCATGTTTCCAAATCCATATGGCATAAGAAAACTTGGATCATAACCTAAAGTGAATACCATATATATAGAAGCACCAAAAAAAGCAAAAGGTACTGGAGCACCGAAAATCAGTAACAAGATTAAAATTGCTATTGATATTATCATAAGTTTGGAATCACTACTTTCTAAAGTAATTATAAAGACTTTTTCATATGCGCAATATGCGCAAGGAAGTCTCTAAAATAATATATAGTCATTAATAAAAAACCAATAGCCATTGCACCATACGGTATAGATTTGGAAATATGCCAAACAGATGTAAAAACATTAGATGTATAACTCCATATTACTAATTGCATCCCCCAAAAGGTCATAATAGCACTCAAAACAATAGTAATAAGAATTATGATTGATTGTATCCATGCTTGAATTTTTTTGTTCTTCACATATATTCCTATAATATCAGTTTTAACATGTGTTTTTGTATTAGCTGCGTAAGAAGCACCTATAAAATATAGCCACGGAGAAATAACACCTATGATTTCCATTAAACCAAACAAATTTATACCTAGGAAATAACGTAATACTATCGTTGCTCCTAACCCAGCGACAATAAATATACTAGAGGTGATTAAAATTATCTTTTCAATGAATAAATGTGTATTCCATATTTTTTTATAAACATTCAACAGCTTTCACCTTCTATCGAATAGTATCATCGAACTTTCTTAATTTCCTACTTTAATTATATTAATTTGCTTTTCAGTTGCTTATATTACATGATTGTAAACCTAAAGATCTTGTTAAAAGATAAAGAGGGGGACAAACTCTCAGGTGAAGTTATTTAACTATATTATTTAATATATATCAATTCATTAGTGTTGCATAAAAATTATTTCGTTTTGTCAAATTGATTATATTTACCATAAAATAGGTATATTGAATATTCCGAATACTAATTTATACCTATTGTAAAAAAAAGACAGTGGGAACATGAACGGTAAAAGTTCTTATTCACAATTAATAATTATTTCCATTTGTTGATTAAAAAAATATTGGGTCGTACGTTAAGTCGTTAAGATGTGCCACCTCGCCTTCGTTAAATTGGCTTACAATGAGTTGAAATTCGTCCTCCCAGTTGCATGTAATACGGCCATTTGACGTTCGGTGTCGGCTTTCTAAATAATGACCGTATAAATTCGTTCAAAGGTTCAAATAAAAGGTTTTGAAGTATTCGCTTCAACTCTAATAATGGCCCTTAATGATTGAACTTCAACTGCAGTAACACTTGTAAGCAGTATGTAATTAGTGCGATCCAAATTTGTGTATACACTGCGTTTTTGCTTTTTCCATAAAATGTTTTTAGTTTTAGGTGCTGCTTCATCCATTTATAAAAGGTTTCTATTGTCCTTATCCAAACATTTGGATTATACGCCAACGATAACGATACAAATCTCCGATGTCTTTGGCAGATAAATCAAAGCAGTTGGTAATAATAATGACTACATTGCCTTCGCTGTCTTTCGTCTTGATCATACGTAATGGATGTTCCATTTTGTGTATTTCCTAGATACACCTCTTGGTCAAGAAAGATATTATGTTCTGTGTTTGGAGCTGTTCCGAGACAACTTCAACTTTGGTATTTTTCTTTATTCTTGTGATAAACCGGATATCGTTAAAGCAAAGTTTATCAAATTGTTTGTAGTCATTATAGCCACGATAAAACAAGTGAATCGCATCTGAATCAATATCAATCAATTCATTCATTTGTGTTCGATTGGCATGTTTAGCTGGGAGAATAACGGCCTTATCCGGAAAGGTTACATCCTTCGTTACGACGACTCTCAAATGGAGTCGTACACCAGCTTTTGTTTTATGGAACGTTACCCAAGGATATTGACTTAAACTCATAGATATGGTGGATGAATCAATGACAAGCAACTTTCCAATATCACGTATCATGGATTTGTTTTTCATCTTTGCTTGTACCTCAAAACAAGATGCCTAAAAACTTTTTCAAATAACGCTGGTGAGAGATCGCACTGTTTGCGTGAAAGCTGCGCTGTACTAATCATGTCCATATCTATCGTTTTTTGAAAATTTTCATTATCCTTGAGATGTTTGGATAAAGCCCTCAAGCTTTCTATCTCATTCAACTGCCCGATAATAAATAGTTGTAAAAATTTATAGGAAGTCAGCTTTTTGATGTAGTTATCAACGCTTGAGACGTTAATTACCTTTAGAAATTTCTGTTCATCAAGTACTTTTAATAGTTCATTTATTGTGGAATTTGTGGTATTCTTGTCCATAAGGTTTCTCCTTATAATTTTGGATTTGGACAGAACTCCCTATCCTAATTATAAGGGGTTTTTTTATGGATTTAAAGATAAAATTAACAATATTTGAAATTTTGGCAAACTAATATTCTCTCAAAAAACACTTGACAAATGTAAAGTTTTTTTATGCAGCACTAATGATATCAATTTTATTCTAGATATATGCGAGCATAGATTTTTAAAATAACACCATGCTCGCTAATTTTAAAACATACAAAAGCCCCTAAATCTTTAATTAATTTCTTTTAGCAAGTTTTCTATAACTTCTTCTCCAACCTCATCTTTAATTTGAGGCCATACTTTTTTTCTTATATATTCTCCAAAAACATGAAGCTCCTCATCAGTAAATTCTACTACTTCTATACCTTCATCTCTAAGTTTCTCTCTATATTCTTCATCAATTTCTTTAGCGTTTTTTATACTGTTATCTGTGAAAGCTAAACCTTCTTCTTCTAAAATATTTCTATCTTCTTCACTAATTTCTTCCCAAATTTCTTTACTGATTAATAAAGGCATTGCTTCAAAATTGTAATTAAATTGATAGTAATATTTTATTACATCACGAAAACTATTATAATATGTGGATGGTTGTCCACCTAGTGCTGCATCAACTGTACCAGTTTGTATAGCAGTGTATAAATCCGCCCAAGGAACAGAAGTAGTATTAAACCCCATATTAGTCCCTAGTGAATCAAAGATTTTGGAATCAGGAATACGTATAAGTAAATTCTTGTCACTTTCAAAATCTGCTGGATTTTTCACTTCTTTTGTTGACCCTGTTGCTCCAAATCCTATAGGCCGTAATCCTAACAGATGGATATTCTGATCATTAACTATTTTTTCTGTTAATTTATATAAATATGAATCTGTTCCAAACATTTCAGGAACTTGATCATAAGTTTCAACTAAATATGGCATCATAAGTACTTGAGATCTAGGATCAAAAGTTGGTGGAATTGCAAGCAATCCAGCATCCAATGTTCCTTTTGACATTTCTTCATACATTAATTCATAATCTCCTAATTCACTAGAAGGGAATATACTGAATTTAATACGCCCGTCTGTTCTTTCTTCAACCTTTTCTGTAAACTCCACCATCGATTGAGTTATTGGATCTTCTAAAGGTTCAGTTGTACCTATTTTTAATTCTATAGACTCTACTGAAGTGTCATTTCCATTTCCATTACTTTTTTGATCATTAGTACAACCTGTAATGAAAATAATTAATAATATAGAAGACACTATGGTTAATATATTTTTGTTAATCATTTTCTACCTCCAAGATTTATATTTTAAATTCATTATCTTTTACAAATAATGTTAACCTTTATTAACAAAGTTTAAAATTTCTTCTATAGATAAGCTTCCTAACCCCAAGTTTTCTAAAGTCCTTCCTTCTTTGATAAAGTTTTTATCTAAAAGAGAACTTGTTAATTGAATAACTGCATCCATAATGGGGGTTTCAACCCCTATTTTTTTTCCTAATGAAGCCATAGGAACTAATCCCATAGGAATATCTTCTAAAAAGAATTTATGATTAATATCTTGCGGGCCATCAATTTCTTCATATGCATAATTATTCATAATTAACTCATACGAATTATTACCTTCAATTTTATAAAAGGTTTTTAACATCTCTATATTTGATTCTAAGGAAAGTCCTAATTTTTCACCTACTTTTAATCTTTCTTGATCAATTTTGTCTGTCAATTCGCCTATAGCTGGAGTTACTCCATCCATATAAAAAAGATATGGTACTTTGCCATCAATTCTACAAACATTTAACAGCGTAGGTATGGGATGAACTATTGCATTACCATTGGATAAACTAGTTTCTAATACATTTTCAGCTGGTATAATTTGGGGATAAACATCGTTCATTATATTAACTATATAATCTGTATCCATAGATGGTAATGCAGATAATAATAACTTGTCTTTTATACCAAAAATTTGTACATGACCAGATCTAGAGGAATCACATGAATAAATTAATGATTGAGTCTCAGCTAATTTAACATCTTTATTCATTGATGATTTCTTAAATTCATTATAAAAGTCTAGTGTTCCACCTGTTGACCCTGGTAACAATACAATCGTTTGTCCATCTCTTAAAAATGGGATACATTGTTTCGCTATTTGTTTATGAGCATATGCAGGTAATATTACTAAAATTATATCTGAATTAGTAACGACATCTTCGATTCTTGAAGTAGCTTCCACTTTTCCAAGTTCATTAACAATTCCCGATAGTTGAACTCCTCCTTGTTTATTTATAGTATTTATTGTTTCAGGTTTTATATCATATAATCGCACTGATGAATATTTAGTTCCTAAGTAACCAGAAACTGCTTGACCACCATTTCCTCCACCGATTACTCCCCAACGTAAATTTTTACTTTTTTGCAATTAAATTCACTCCTATTTATTTTTTAATGTTTAAAAGTATTGTCAAAATAATCTCCTCTCTTTTCTTATAGCATATAGATACTTTTAAACATTATTGAAATTTTTACAATCACTAGATGAAAACGACTATAGTATTATTTCATCACTATTCTAATTTGTTTTAATGCCCAGTCTAAGGTTTGTTTTGTAATAATTAAAGGTGGAGTAAATCTAATCATATTAACATGTGTTTCTTTACATAGTAACCCCTTATCCTTTAATAATTCACAATATGGTCGGGCCGGATCCGTAAGTTCCATTTCGATAAATAATTCTTTTCCATGTACTTGTTTTATAATAGAATTGTTAATTTTCTTTAATTCGGATTTGAAATTCTCATCAAGGTTTTTTGAATTTTATACTAATTTATCTTTCTCCAATATATCGAGTGCAAAAATTGACACAGCACATGCTAATGGGCTACCATCAAAAGTTGATCCATGTGATCCAGGCTCAAATACGCTAAGAATTCCTTTATTAGCCAAGATACAAGAAATAGGAAAAAAACCACTTCCTAAAGCTTTTCCAAATAATAATATCTAGACTAACATCTTCCCAATCACATGCTAGAAGCTTCCCACTTCGTCCTAACCCTGATTGAATTTCGTCAGCTATGAATAAGATATTATTTATTCTTACAAATAACTAATGTATTCCCTTTCATTTCTTTATAAACATTTCGTGAAAAAACAATAATAGCTGATCACTCTGTAATTACATACAACTTACCATATAAATCCTCAAAATTTCTATATTAAACAAGTTCAACTATATATTGTGCTTTTTCTAAAGTCACAAGAACATCAATGGTGTTAGTCTTTTCTAAATCTATTACCCAGTCGATCCCTCCAAGGCAATAAGTTTGCATAATTATTACTATGCAAAAAACATGCCAACTTTTTTCAAGTATTTTCTCATAATTTATACAACATTATAATAACTTAATGCGAAAAAATTTTTTCTTCGAAAGTTTTTTTTCGAAAAATTTCTATGCTATTTACTAAAATGAGTATTTTACAATGATAAATATACGACTGTGTCAAATCTGGAATAAACTCTTCGAAAGTCCAGTTAACGTACGCACTTTACTAATCGTAGTCGCACTCAAAGAAAGCAAAAAGCGTCTCCAACTTGGGATCTCAACTTTCGCAGATTAAAAACATCGCCTAATTAACTTACAGCACTATCTAGATATTCGATGAAAAAGATAATGTTTCGTATTGACCCTTTAGTGCTTGTGCCATTTTTGAATTGCCATACCTTATATTGGCCACAGCCCATCCAGCAGAAATATCCAGATACTCTTTATCATTATATTCATACAATTTCGATCCTTGCCCTCGTTTAACAGCAGCAGGATAAAATCTGATTTTCATAGCATTTGAAACATAATCGTTATCCTTTTGTAACCACATTTCGTTTTGCATAAATATCTTTTCCCTCCATTAAAATAAAATCGATCGTAATTCAATATCTTTTATCTTTTTAATTTTAATATCCGAACTCCCGCGCCATTGATTTTTAAAAGCGTTGCGTTAATGTGTTTCTTTCCCAGTGCGTTACATGTCTAGCCACTTTAGCTGCTTCAGACCGTTTTACACTAATAAATTCTTTCCAAATAGGACCTAATACTTTGGCCATCAATTGATTACTTTCAAGCTCATCCATCGCCTCCTCCAATGAGCTTGGGACAAGTTCAATATTTTTCTTTTTTGTTTCTTCCAAACTAATCATACCAACATCATAGTCAACAGGATCATTCGGTTTGATCTTGTTTTTTACACCTTCCAACCCAGCAGCAATTAACGCTGTGGCCAGCATATAAGGATTGCATGTTCCATCAGCACCTCGAAATTCAAATCGACTTCCTCTTCTTTTTTCTGTAACCCGAATTAATACTGATCTGTTCCCAATCCCATAACTCACATGAGATGGTGCAAAGGATCCTGGATAAAGACGTTTATATGAATTTACACTTGGTGCACCAATCGCTACAAGTGACCGTGCATGTTTCATTAACCCACCAACAAAATAATAGGCCTGCTCTGTTAATCCAAGAGGGTCATCAAGGTTTTCAAACAAATTTCTTCCTTGGTTATCACTCATGCTAATATGCACATGAAGTCCGCTGCCAGACAAATGATCAAATGGCTTTGGAAGCAATGTACCGACTAGTCCATTATTTAAAGCAACCTGTTTAAACAATTGCATGAAATTCACTTGTTCATCAGCGGCTTTTAATGCAGGTTTATGCTTCAAATTAATTTCATACTGCCCTGGACCATATTCACTCGATATTTTTTCTACACCAATTCGCGCTGCCTCCATTGCATCAACGAATTCGTGAAGGAATTTCTCCTGCAATTGTATACCTTCTATAGAAAAGCAATGTGTATCATCGGCAGTAACAAGGTTTCCATCCACTTCGCGCAATAAATAAGCTTCTTGTTCAAATGCCATATGCATTTTCCCGCCTAAAACTTCTTCCGCTTCTTTTAATACCTTTTTCAATGTTTGCCTTGGACAACCAAACCAAGCATCTCCATTTTCATTGACTAGATCACAGTACATTCGTGCAGTATCTTTCCGATGTGGCAATATTGCAAAAGTGGAAGGGTCAGGTACCGCAAAAAAGTCTCCCCCTTCAATCCCATATGTTGGATTTGGTATAGGCTCATCAAAGCCATTAAAACTCATCATCCCGCCATAAAAATTCAATCCATTTTCAAAAAGACTCTCCAACTGGTCCACATGGACTGTCCTGATTCGTGATAAAGATGCATAGTCCATATAACCTATATCAAGAAACTTAATATTATTCTTTTTAATTAACTCAATGACTTCTTCTTTAGTTAGCATCGTTTACTTATCCTCCATTTTGTATATTGCTTTTAATGCTGTATATGCAAAGATTGCAGCTCCTTTGGAAACCAGACGATCATCAAAATCAAACTTAGGGTGATGTAGGCTGTATGTTTCCTTATCCGGACTTTTTATACCGAGTCTAAAATAGCTACTGGGAACTTCCAATGCGAATTCCCCAAAGTCATCCGCTCCCAATGAAGGTTGTTTTAACTCTGTTACATCTCCACTCCCCCATTGCTCCCGAACAGCTTCAGCAACAACTTTTGTCAATTGCTCATCATTAATTACAGGAGCATTTCCGTGTTTATACGTTACACGAACCTGTGTGTTATATGTCGCTGCAATTTCCTCTGACAGCCTTTTGATTTCGGTAGCAACCTTTTCTCGATTTTCAATAGTAAGAGAACGAGTCGTCCCCTCAAGTACAGCATAATCCGCCACAACATTGCGGGCGGTACCACCCGAGATTTTACCGATATGCACAACGACCGGATCAAGCGGATTATTCATTTTTACGACCATATGTTGAAATACCTGCATCAATTGCATCGAAACGGAAATAGCATCAATTCCCTCATGTGGCCTCGCACTATGCCCACTTTTCCCAAAAAATTCAATTGTAAAATCGTCACAGGACGCTGTCATACTTCCACTTTTAACACCAACTGTACCAAATGGTAGATATGGCCATAAATGCAGTGCAATCATTCCATCAATTTTTGGATCATTCAATACGCCTAAGCGGATCATTTCCTTTGCCGCTCCATCATCTTCTTCACCAGGCTGAAACACACACACTACCTTGCCGCTAAAGTGTTTTCGATTTTCATGCAATATTCGCGCGGCTCCCAATAAAATAGTTGTATGCCCATCATGCCCACACGCATGCATTATCCCTTCATGCACAGAGGAGAACGGGAGACCCGTCTCCTCCTTTATTGGTAGTGCATCCATATCAGCACGGAGCCCAATTGTATAATTATCAGATGGCAACTCTTCTTTTTGTCCTGTAATCCATGCTACAATTCCTGTATCTCCAACACGTTTATTAGATATGCCCCAATCATTTAGTTGCTTTTCCACGTAACTGCTCGTTTCAAATTCCATAAAAGAAAGCTCGGGATATTTGTGTAAATGTCTTCGGATTGTAATAAACTCCTGTTCTAATTTTGAAGTCTCTTTTGCAAATAGATGGCCTAGTTGTTCTAACTGCATATTACTTACTCCTTTTACTTACTCCTTTGATGTCAAATTATTTCCTATTTATTTTGCAACTTTTGTATCGGCTGAGTATTCCTTATTGGCAATTCGTTTGTCATTTTGTGTCAAGTTTTTGTGAAAAATAAACAGCGCAATCATTCAGATAAGACCTCTACCAAAGTCAGCTGTTAAATATGTTTATAGGTTTCTTCCATGTTATCCAATAGTTGGAATAAAAACTGTTTCGCCTTTAGCGCGTATTCTTCTTGACCTAGAAATTGGTCTGGTAATTGAGAGTAGGTTCCTTCCTTTATTTCATCGCCGTTTAGTTTGACTATTTCTTGCAACTTTTTTTCACTAAATTCAGGATGGAACTGCAGACCTATTACTCTATCACCGTATAGAAATGCTTGATTTTTACACCCATCACTTCCAGCAAGCCATTCCGCATCCCCAGGTAGCTCATACGTATCTCCGTGGTATTGAAAAAACGTTACTTTCCTTGGCAGGTTTTTAAATAGTGGAATTCGATTTATTTTTTCATCAAACCGAACCTCCCACCACCCTATTTCGTAATGTTCATGCGGGTAGGCTTTACCGCCAAGTACGTCTGCAATCATCTGAGCACCTAGACAAATTCCCAATACCATTTTTTCTGACCGAATAGCCCTAAGGATAAATTCTTTTTCTTCTATTAACCATGGGTATTGGCTTTCTTCATAAGCCCCCATAATTCCACCAAGGATGATCAACATGTCAAACGAATCTATTTCAGAAAACTTCCTTTCTGTAGAAACATGAGTTGTCCGAATGGAATATCCTTTTTCTTTTGCCCAATCACCGATCGTGCCTAAATCTGCTACCGAATAGTTAATTAATGCATGAATCCTCATTCCTACTCACCTTCAATAAAATTATTATTCTGTATTAGATCCTACAGATAAACCACCTCCTTAAAACGATATAATTTGACCTCTTCCAAAAACAGGATTACACTATTACTCTTTAAAACATATCTGAATAAACATCTAACTCACGGTTAGTTACTATCTGGCAAAATTTGTTCCACTCTGTCTTTTTTACCTTAATAAACTCCTCCCAGATGTCCCGTCCAATCGTGTCGGCCAGAATAGTATCTTCAGCCAAGCTTTGAAGCGCCTCTTCCAATGTTCTTGGAACCCACGAGATTCCTTTTTCCTTTAATTCATATGCATTCATCTGGCTAACATCTTCATCAATTGGTTCCCCTGGGTCAATTTTATTCTGGATTCCATCCAAACCAGCAGCCAAGAGACAAGTACTTAATAAATAGGGGTTGCATGTTCCGTCTGCTCCACGAAATTCAAATCTCCTTTCCCGTCTTTTTTCTGGAATCCTTACTAAGACAGAACGATTGCCAGCCCCGTAACAAACGTGTGCAGGCGCCCACGAACCTGGTTGCATCCGTTTATATGAGTTAAAGCTTGGTGCTCCAACAGCAACAAGAGATCGTCCGTGCTTCAACAAACCACCAATAAAATAATAAGCTTCCTGAGACATATCCAATCCTTTTTGATCGGCTAGATCCTTAAATAAATTTTCCCCATCATCGTTGTACAGGCTAATATGAGCATGTAAGCCGCTTCCTGCTAAATGTTCAAATGGTTTTGGCATTAAGGTTCCTATCATTCCGTGATTATGAGCAATTTGTTTGAACAAGTGCATAAAGGTTACTTGATCATCTGTGGCCTTTAAAGCATCGGTATACTTTAAATTCACTTCTAATTGACCTGGACCATACTCACTAGAAATTTGCTCTGTTTTAACTCCCATTTGATCCATGAAGTAAACAAAGTCATGTACAAAATCTTCTTGAATATCGACACCAACTGTCGAGAAACAATGACTGTTATCAGCTGGAACCTTTTTCCCATCCTTTTCCATTAGCAAATACGCTTCTTGTTCATAGGCCATATACAACTTTCCGTCCAGAATAGATTCCAATTTATGGAGCACTTTTTTTAACATACTTCGAGGACACCCTTCCCATGGGTCTCCATTAATATCCACCAGATCACACAACATGCGAGCTGTATTTTTTCGGTGTGGTAAAATCGCAAATGTATTTGGATCAGGCAATGCAAAAAAATCTCCGTCTTCTGCCCCATACATCGGATTTGGAATATACTCATCAAAAACATCAAAACTCATAATAGCTGTACTGAAGTTTACGCCTTTATCCATCGCTTCGGCAACATTGTCTTTCCGAATCGTTCTTCCTCTCGTAATACCAGAGTAGTCTAAGAACTCTACACGAATAAATTCAATATTATTAGCTTCAATTAGCTTCATTACTTCTTCTAAACTGGTATGTGACTTAGTTTTAAGCAACTATATCTCCCCCTCCCATGAAAATACTTATCCATTTATATCTTTGTTGTATACGGTTTCAAAATTTTTATAAAGAACCATTTCGCCAATAGTTTGTGCTGTTTTTTCATCCATATATTTTTGATCAATCCATTCCAATAGTACTTCCTCAAAACATTCCTTGAAAAGACCTACACCAAGCCAGTTCATTTCAGGTACAGTGAAAGCATCAGATCCATACATCACTTTATTAAACGGAGCAAATTCAAATACTTGGGAAATGATTCGTTTTACACCGTGACCGCTAAATGGATTTTGTAAAGAAATATCCATATATACATTTGGTAGGATACTCGTAATAAACGCGGCCTCTTCCATCCATGGATAGCCCCCATGAACAAAATGTACTTTCGTATTTGCATATTTTTCTTCCCGAAGCATATCAATGAGCAAGCTTGGACTCGCCTTTTGCAAAATTACTTCTCCATCACCAACACCTGTATGAATGTGCATGACTTTATCCGATCGAGTACATTCCTCCATAGCAACATGTAAACAATAGTCTTTTAACGACTTCACTTTAGCTCTTCTATCCATACGAAAATCTTCATATTGTTTAGAAGCAATGTCTATATCCATTTTTCCTATATCCAATCCTGAACGATAAGCAATAATAGACTTTAATCCAAGAACGTGTTTATTATTTAAAGAGCTTCTTAAATCAGCTCTATATTCGTCTATAAACTGTTGAAAAGTTTTACACTCTTCACGAAGCCGATCCATGGCTGGTTCAATTCGGTAAACTTCCATTGTAGAAAAACCTACTAATTTTTCAAATTCATTTCTGTCTATTGGTGGCGTTGGATACCCATAATCAACCAATAATCCTTTTAAAGACACATTGTGAAAAAGGTTTTTCGTGTATCCTGAAAAATCTTTTGCATACTCATTTCTTTTTGTTACTACTTGTTCAACAGTTGGTTCACAATTAAAATACTCTGCCAGCTTTTGAATAGTAATTTGCATGTACATATTCATTCCTGGATACAGGTATTCTGAACTTTTCTTTTTCTTAAACATATTTGGAACAACTGCTAAAGATAAGTGTTCCAAAAAATCAACTTCTGTAAATAATTTTTCGTTTGCTGAAAATGGGTGACAATGAACATCAATTGTTTTCACTTGTTGTAAATTAATGTGCAACTTTAATCCTCCTTTTTCTCGTTGTAAATAATATATTGCAATAAATATGCCAACTTTAAATCAGCAGACTATTATTACATCAAATAGGTTTAAACAAGGAAGTAAGCACATGTTTCTCTTATTTATTCAAAATTTTGAATGAAAAGAATTTTTCAAAAGAAAAATATTGTACAGCAAACTTTTTTTCGCTATAATGAAATATACAGATTCAATTCCAATATATATTATTGAGGTGATTCTCATAGTTGATTTTCCATTAAAAAATGTATGGAATAATTTTTTTGAAAGTATGGTCATTACTGATGATAACGGAGATGTACTGCAAATGAACCGATCAGCGATGCGGTTGTTTTCTCTTAATTCATCCAATTTATACAACACTTCTATCTATGAACTTATGCCTGATGAATTGGAAAAATATTTTACACCTGGAAAAGAAACAACTGGGATATCTGTCTCATTTGGTACAGAAGAATTACTTTTATCGATATCCTCAGTTGAAGATTACTTTTTATTGATCTTTAATAACGTAACTAAAAAACAACGAATTAAATATAAGCTAGATTTATTACACGAAAGGCTACGCACATACGACACTATTTTAGATAGACTGGAAGAAGGTATATGTGTCATTGATGAGGATTTAAAAATTTTGTTTTATAATAAAAAAATGGGGGAGATTAATTTACGTGAACCCGAATCGATAAAAAATAAAAATTTGTTTGAAGCTTTTCCGAATTTAGAAGAAGATAATAGTAAGCTTTTAAAAACATTGAAGCTTCAAAAGACGTTAAATCATAGGGAAACACATTTTAAGTCCGATGGAAAAGAAGTGACTATTTTATCGAAAACGTATCCTCTCATGAGCGGGACTAAAAAGATGGGTGCAGTTGAAATTTTAAAAGATATAACTAAACAGAAAGAGTTAGAAGATACTATTCGCCGTTTGAAAAACAATAACGATGCTCCTATGATTCAACTGAATGATGATCAACCCTCAAATAATACACGATTTCAGTTTAAAAACATTGTTTTTCAAAGTAGAGAGATGGGTCGAATTATTGAACTCGCTAAACGAGCAGCAAGCTCTCCGTCAAATGTGTTAATTATCGGGGAAACGGGAACAGGAAAAGAACTATTTGCACAAAGCATTCATAATGAAAGTCCAAGAAGTGAAAAACCATTTATTGCTCAAAATTGTGCTGCTCTTCCTAAAAGTTTATTGGAGGGATTACTTTTCGGTACAAGTGTCGGAAGTTTTACTGGTGCAGTTGAAAGAAGCGGTATTTTCGAACAGGCTCATAAAGGTACATTATTACTAGATGAAATAAATTCTATGGGAGTGAGTTTACAAGCAAAATTATTACGGGTATTACAAGAAAAAAAGGTAAGAAGACTTGGTTCCAATAAAGAGATAGATGCAGATGTACGTATTGTGGCAACATTAAATGAAGACCCACAAGAAGCAATACAAAAAGGTAGACTACGCGAAGATTTATATTATCGGTTAGGAGTTGTAAACCTAGTTATTCAACCGTTAAGAAAAAGAAAAACTGACCTGACCGTACTGATGAATCATTTTATAGAAAAGCATTCTAAAGCACTAAATATACAAATTGACGGTGTGCAAGAAGATGTTGCTAAATTTTTCCAAGAGTACTCTTGGCCTGGAAATACAAGACAATTGGAACATACAATTGAAGGGGCTTTAAATTTAATAAATGACGAAAAAATTATAACATTCGACCATCTCCCATATACGTTTCAACAACAAATGTTGGAAGAAGTAAATACTCAGCAAGGATCTTTCCCACCAAGGATCCCTAATACCAAAACTAATGGAACCTTAACGGAACAATTGGAGCACCTTGAAATTAATTTAATAAAAGAAGCAATTAATGAATCATACGGCAACATTACAAAAGCTAGTAATAAACTAGGTATCTCGCGTCAAAATCTTAACTATAAATTAAAAAAATTTAATATTGCTACTAAGTAGAAACAATTATTCAAACACATAAGTTAAATTAAAAGCAAATTAATTTATCACAATAGCGCTCGAATGTGATATGTTAGTAGGAAATAATGAGTTTTCAACAATAAAGGATAGGAGTTTATACAATGAAGGAACGAATCATACAAAAATCACTAGCTTCTAACAAAAAACCAAAACCACAAACGGATCAGCTTGAATTTGGCAGGGTATTCACAGACCATATGTTTATGATGGACTATACACCGGAAGCTGGCTGGCATGACGCACGTATTGTGCCATACGAACCGTTGACAATTGATCCGGCTGCGATGATCTTTCATTATGGCCAATCCGTTTTTGAAGGTTTAAAGGCGTACCTCACTCCAAATAACGAAGCCCAATTGTTTCGACCCGAAAAAAACATGGAGCGATTGAATCGATCTAATGAAAGGCTTTGTATCCCGAAAATAGATGAAGAATTTGCGATTGAAGCGATTAAACAGCTTGTTGCTATCGATAAAGAATGGATTCCTACCTCAGAAGGGACATCGCTTTACATTCGACCATTTATCATTTCAACCGAACCGTACCTTGGTGTTGCACCGTCCCGGCGTTATACATTCATTGTAATCCTTTCCCCAGTCGGAGCTTATTACAAAGAAGGAATCAATCCAGTAAAAATTGCTGTCGAAAACACATTTGTTCGAGCGGTCAAAGGTGGTACCGGAGAAGCAAAAACTGGCGGAAATTATGCATCTGGATTAATGGCCCAGGAGCTAGTTGCAGATAAGGGTTTTGCCCAAGTATTATGGCTTGATGGGGTAGAAAAGAAGTACGTGGAAGAAGTTGGCAGCATGAACGTGTTCTTTAAAATTAATGGTGAAGTGATCACCCCAAAGCTGAATGGAAGTATTTTGGAAGGGGTAACGAGAAATTCCGTTATCCAATTGCTGAAATATTGGAACGTGCCTGTAACAGAAAGAAAAATTTCGATGGAGGAAGTATTAGATGCTCATAAAAATGGCACACTAGAAGAAGCTTTCGGATCAGGAACGGCAGCCGTTATTTCTCCAATCGGACAACTGACATGGGAAGAAAAAGATCTCGTTATTAACGAAGGACAAACTGGGGAAATTGCAAAAAGAGTTTACGACACGTTAACAGCCATTCAGTATGGCCGAAAAGAAGATCCATTCCATTGGATTGTAAAAATTGATTAGCATGTAGATTCTTTAGTGATTTTTATGAATTTAGAGGCGAATTGTTTTTACAGCGTCAAAGTATATGATCAGAGAAATCAATTCTTCATTACTTGAAATAAAATGAACGAACCAATGATGCTACTTTCACGTTGGTTCGTTCACTGATTTTCTCTTCATAAATAAAATCAACTGTTCTCATTTTCTCACCCAAATCTCCCCGAAATATAATCCTCCGTCCGTTTATCTTTTGGATTCGTAAAAATAACATCAGCAGCATCATATTCAATTACTTCACCTTCAAAGAAAAAAGCTGTTTGATCGGAAATACGGGCAGCTTGCTGCATATTGTGTGTCACCATAATAATCGAATATTCCTTTTTTAAATCTTGCACCAGCTCTTCCACTTTTAACGTAGATTTCGGGTCTAGGGCAGAGGTTGGTTCATCCATTAAAATCACATCCGGTTCAATCGCTAGACAACGTGCAATGCACAAGCGCTGCTGTTGTCCCCCTGATAAACTATACGCATTGTCATTCAGACGATCTTTTACTTCATCCCATATATAAGCTTTGCGCAAACTATGTTCCACGATTTCGTTCAATATTTTTTTATTTCGTATGCCGTGAATTTTAGGGCCGTAAGCGATATTCTCATAGATCGATTTAGGAAATGGATTCGGTTTTTGAAAAACCATCCCAACTTGCGTTCTTAAGTCTTCCACTTTAAACGATTTATGAAGGACATTCTTGCCACGATACAAAATATCCCCTGAAAGATTTGCGATCGGAACAAGCTCAACTATTCGGTTCAATGCTTTAATAAACGATGACTTTCCACAACCGGAAGGACCAATAATCGCTGTTACTTCATTTTGATGAAACGATACATTAATATCCTTCAAAGCATGTGTGCCGCCATACCATAGATTAAAATCGATTGTCTGATAAACAGCATCTTTCGCCAAACGAATATGCTGTGTCGGTTCCTGATTTATTTTGAAATCAACAATCTTCTTTTCCTTCAACAGTGCCATCCGATTCACTCCTTGAAAAATGTAATTTAGTCTTCAAAAGTTTTAAGCCTCAATATCTTTTCTGAAACTTATTTCGTATAATGATTGCAGATGAATTCAGTAAAAATAAAAAGAACAGCAGGACAATAATTGTTGCGGCAGCTAAATTCAAATATTCATCCACTAAGGCAGAATCCAGTGTCCAATAGTATATTTGCATTGGTAGTACCGTAAATTTATCTAAAATCCCGCCCGGAAAAGGAATAAGTAATGCCGGGATGCCAATAACAACGAGTGGCGCTGTTTCCCCAATCGCTCGTGACAATGATAAAATTCCTCCGGTTAAAATCCCCGGTAATGCTGTAGGGAGGATGATTTTTCGAACAGTTTGCCATTTCGTTGCCCCCATACCATAAGAAGCTTCACTCAAATGAAGAGGGACGGCGCGAATCGCTTCTTGACTTGCAACAATGATGATAGGTAAAATAAGTAGCGACATTGTCAGCCCACCTGCTAAAACGATATTCCCAAAATCCAGTGCTCTTACAAAAATGGTCAGCCCCACGATCCCATAAACAATTGATGGTACACCGGCCAGGTTAGCAATATTCGTTTGAATTAATGATTGCAGCTTTCCTTTTTGTGCATATAACTCCAGATAGATTGCAGTTCCAACGCCAAGTATAAACGTGACAGGTATTACAACGACCATTAACCATGCTGTACCAAGTATAGCCCCCATAATTCCCGCACGGTCAAACTGTGTTGATAACTTTCCAGTTAAAAAGTCAATATTAATCCAAGCGATCCCATCCGATAAAACGCGTATAATTAAAGTAACCAATACAATGAAGCCAAATAATGAAGCGAGTAAAAACAGTTTTGTACAAATTCGATTTTTCAGTAGACGGCGATACATCCTTTTGTCTACTTGATCTTTATCAACGTACCTCATCTCTTAATACTCCTCCCTAAACCGACGAGAGATATAGCGTGCAAGTAAGTTCATCAACAATGTGAAAGCGAACAACGTCATTGCCACGGCATATAAACTATAGTAAATTGTCGATCCTGCCGGGGCTTCTCCACCAGAAACTTCAACGATATAAGCGGTCATCGTCTGCATAGACTGCGTAATATCAAAAGTGAAGTTTTTTGTACTTCCACTGGCGATCGTGACAATCATCGTTTCGCCGATCGCCCGAGAAACTCCCAATACAAATGAAGCGATAATTCCGGATAATGCTGCCGGAATGACGATACGGAATGTTACTTCCAATTTCGTAGCCCCTAACGCTAGTGCCCCTTCCCGCAGCGAATTGGGAACAGAATTCATTGCATCCTCAGACAACGAGGCAATCATCGGGATAATCATCACTCCCATTACAAGCCCTGGACTTAAAATATTGGTTGTTTCCAAGCTTGGGATCACATGTTTTAATAACGGAGTTACAAACGTAAATGCAAAAAAACCATAAACAATTGTCGGTATACCGGCAAGAATTTCTAATAAAGGTTTAAACAACCTTTTTACTCTTTCTGTCGCATATTCACTTAAATAAATAGCAGTCATCATTCCAATTGGCCCGGCAACGAGCATGGCGATTAAAGAGGAAAAAATGGTACCGTTAATCAGCGGTAACACACCGAATTCTGGATTTTTGCTTAATGGTTTTAATGTTGTGCCGGTAAAGAAGTCAATAAATGCCACTTCCTTAAAAAAAGCTATCGTTTCACTGAGCAATGTGTACAATATCCCAATAGTTGTTACAACGGATACAGCTGCAATTAAAAATAGAATAAAAGAAACCAGTTTTTCCATCATTACCGAATAACTTTTCGATCGCTTTTTCTTATTGATCAACGCTCTTGTATTCACTGGTTGATTGCTATCCAAAGTGTTATTTACCGCCATAATATACCGCAATCCTTTCCGAAAGATATAAATCACAATAAGATAAGAGCAAGTGACTCTCTCATCCTATTGTTTTATCCTTCTTACAATTAGCTTCTTATTTGAAAGTTTCCAAATCAGTAATAAGCTGTTGTGCTTCCGCATCCGGTATTGGTGCAAATCCCACCTCACCAGCAAATTGGTTCACATTATTCATCACATAGATTGCATAGTCAAGAATTTGTTCTTTTTCCTTCGCCTGGTTTAAATTTAAGTACGTAAACACGGGACGAGTGAAGTCTCCATATTCCCCGTCTTCAGCTATCGTATCAAGGGATGGTTCCACAGCTCCGTTTCCGAAGTCAACATTCACCGCTTGTAATTTGTCCTTGTTGTTTACATAGTATCCAAATCCGAAGAAGGCAATGCCATTTACGTCCTCTGAAACTAATTTAACTAATGTTGGATATTCCTGTTGTAGATTGATATCATCTACTAAATCCTTTTCTTCCATGATGCTTTCATAAAAGAATTCGTATGTCCCGTGATTTTCATTCGGCCCCATCGCATTTATTTTTTCATCCGGCCAGTCCGGGTTAATATCGGACCATTTTGTTACGTCTCTCTCAGCTAAGAAAATACTTTTTAATTCTTCCGCAGTCATTTCTGTAGCCCAGTCGTTATCTTTGTTAATAACAAATGTCAAACCGTCCAGTGCCACTTTTAGTTCTTTCGCTTCAATTCCAAGTTCATCTGCTTTTGCTTGCTCTTCATCTTTAATTGTTCGTGAAGCATCATTAAAATCTGTACCATCTTTTGACAGAAACTTTTCAAACCCGGCACTTGTACCTGATCGACTTACTTCTACAGAAACATTTTCTTCCGTTGTCATATATTCTTCAGCCAACCGAGCCATTAAGGGATATACGGTACCAGACCCGTCTATGACGACACTCCCATCGAGTCCCTCCGATTCGGCGTCATTCGTTTTCTCTTCGTTATCAGATGTTTCTTCTGTTTGATCCGTTTCTTTCTGTGCATCCGCGCCACACGCCGCCAACAGCACTAAAAAAACTGCCAATACTAAAAAAATGAAGTACTTTTTAAAAGACATTCTTTTGTCCTCCCTTTAGTAGATTTATAGGAGAATTTCTCTCCCTCACAATTCCTAGTATAGGAGTCAAATATTAAGTGGGTATGTATTGAATGTAAAGGTTTTGTAAAGTTCAAGCCTTTACGTTAATAAAATATTGATTTCCGTGATTACTAGAAATTTATTTTAAAAACAGCAATCCCCCGCTCTCCTTAATGGAAAACGGGGGATTAATTATATCGTTCTATTTCTTATAAAAGGGATGTAAGGATTGCTTTTTGAGCGTGAAGTCTGTTTTCCGCTTGATCAAATACGACCGAATGATCGCCGTCAATTACGGTACCAGTAACTTCTTCTTCCCTATGTGCTGGAAGGCAATGAAGAAATAAATAATCTTCTTTCGCCTCTTTTACGAGCTCATCATTCACTTGAAATTTCATAAAGCTTTGTTTCCGTTTTTCTAAGTCACCGTTCCAGCCCATGCTCGCCCACACATCCGTATAGATCACATCAGCACCTTCTACTGCCTTGTGCGGGTCGTTTGTCTGTTCTATTTTCGCACCTGACACAGCGGCTTTTCCCATGACTTGCTTAAATACTTCAGGATCAACTTGACTGTTATCCGGAGAGGCGACAGTACAATCAATTCCCATAATTGCACAACCCATTAATAGCGATTGCGCCATATTGTTGCCATCACCAACAAAGGCAAGCTTTAATCCTTTAAATGAACCCTTTTCCTCATAAATCGTTACTAAATCAGCGAGCACTTGACAAGGGTGAAAATCATCAGTCAATCCGTTAATGATCGGTATGGAGGCATTATCAGCAAGTTCCTCTACAATCGCATGGTCATACGTCCGGATCATAATTCCGTCTACATAGCGGGATAGTACTTTTGCTGTATCGGCAATCGTTTCTCCGTTACCGATTTGCAAGTCATTTTTATTTAAGAACATTGCATGACCGCCAAGTTGATACATTCCTGTCTCAAAAGAAACGCGGGTTCTTGTTGAAGACTTTTCAAATATCATCGCCAACGTTTTTCCTTTCAACAGTTGGTGGGATTCTCCCACTTTTTGCATGTTTTTTAATTGTATCGTGTAGCGAATTAAATCCATTAACTCTGCTTTTGTAAAGTCTGCAAGCTTCAAAAAATGTTTACCTTCTAATTTGCTTTTCATATTTTGTACCACTACGGGATTAATCATGACACCTTCACTTCCTTATCTTTTTTGGTTAAAATCTTAAATTGTTCGCTCCAAGTTTTCATTTTCGTTCCAATTTCTCATGATTCGTTTTTCCATGTGTCAGCCAAAATTGATACCGCTTTTTTCATTTCTTCTCTCGATACGGTGAGCGGGGGCAATAAACGAATAACATTGGGTCCAGCATTTAACACGATCAAGCCGTTTGCTAAAAGCTTGGGAACAAGTGTCGATATATCTTTCGAGCAATGGATACCGATCATCATGCCTCTGCCTTTAAAGGCCGTAACAGAATCATATTTTCCGATTTGACTTTTTAACAATTCAAGTAAATAATCCGCTTTTTCGGTAACTTCGTGTAGGAATTCCGCTTGAAATATGGTTTGCAATACTTCTTTTGCTGCAGCCATTGCCAGTGGATTCCCGCCAAACGTTGATCCGTGTGTGCCTGGGCCAAAATGCTCTTCAAGCGGGACTTTTGCAATCATTGCCCCAACAGGAAAACCATTACCCAAGCCTTTTGCTGTCGTTATAATATCTGGTGCAATATTGTAATGCTCATAGGCGAACGCCTTTCCGGTACGACCAATTCCGGTCTGAATTTCATCTACAAGGAGCAGAATGTCATGCTTCTTGCACAATTGCTCTACTCCTTGTATAAAGGAGTAATTTCCCGGGTGAACGCCGCCTTCCCCTTGAATAACCTCCAGCATGATAGCGGCTGTTCCTAAATCCACCGCTTCTTCAACTGCTGCCAAATCGTTATAGTTCACGTATTTAAAGCCTTCGAGCATTGGACCAAAACCTGTTTGGACTTTTTCCTGACCGGTAGCAGCCATTGTTGCAAATGTTCTGCCGTGAAAGGACTGTTTAAACGTAATAATCTTTTTCTTTCCAGTAGCTTTTCGTGCAAGTTTTATCGCTGCTTCATTAGCTTCCGCTCCACTATTACAGAAAAACACATAATCTCCTGCACTATGTTCTACAAGTTGTTTTGCTACTTCTTCCTGAATAGGCTGTTTATATAGATTCGATACGTGCCAATATTGATTCAGTTGATTTTCTACTGCTTGCTGAACAGCGGGATGACGATGGCCCAAATTACAGACACCAATTCCGGATCCAAAATCCAAAAATGTTTGCCCATTGACATCTTCTATTATGGTTCCTGCCGCTCGTGCAACTGATAGGTCCACTCGATTGTACGTCGGTAACTGATAGGTCATAACACTACCTCCGTTGCCTTTGTAATGACCGTACCAATAAGCTGTGTATCGGACTGAAGGATAGTGTTTTTTCCGTCAACGATCATGACTTCATTCACATCTCCGTCCAAGCTATCCAATGCAGCGGTCACTTTGGGTATCATACCGCCATATATCGTTTCATCATCCAGCAACTTTTTTATATCGTCTTTTGTCACCTGCTCCATCAGTCTTCCATCTTTCATGACACCAGGAACATCGGTAACAAAAATAAGTTGTTTCGCATTCAGCGCTTTACTAACCGCTCCGGCAGCCGTATCCGCATTGACGTTATAACGTTCTCCGTCCGCCCCAAGTGCAATCGGCGCAATCACGGGAACAATGTTTTGTTCCAGCAATTGTTCCAGCAATTTACCGTTGACCTTTTCGATTTCTCCAACGAAGCCATACCGTTTTAAATCAACTGGTTTTGCCTTCAATAAATTAGCGTCCGATCCCGACAAACCAACCGCCTGCATTCCAGCATCATTACATTGTCTCGTCAATCGGTTATTGATTTGTCCGCACAATACCATTTCAACAACATCCATAATCGGTTCAGTCGTTTTTCGCAAGCCGTCAATAAATTCAAACGAAATATGAAGCTTTGCTAGCATTTCTTTAATCGCCGGACCACCACCATGTACGATTACCGGTTTTAAGCCGGACTTTTGCAAAGCGCGAATATTCGCGAAAAAACTTTTAGGCAATTCATCAATGGTACTGCCGCCGCATTTTAAAACAATTGTATCGTGCACTTCGATATCCTCCTTACGAACGGTAACTTGCATTGATGCGTACATAATCGTACGTAAGATCACAGCCCCAAGCTTTGCCTACACCATCACCAACATGTAAATCAACCATGATCTTGACTGTTTCATTGTCCATGTATGCGGTCGCTTCTTCCTCTGAAAAATGAACAGGCTGACTATTTTTTAATAACATTATCGGTCCCATTGCCATATCAATTGTATCCGGATTAACGACTGCACCGCTATAGCCAACCGCCGCAATAACTCGGCCCCAATTCGCATCAGATCCATAAACGCCTGTTTTCACAAGTGATGACCCGACGACTGACTTTCCGATTTGAATCGCTTGTTCGTCGTTTTTGGCACCTTTTATTTCCACTTCAATAAGTTTGGTTGCACCTTCTCCATCACGTGCAATCATTTTAGCTAAATCTTCACAAGTGTTTTTTAGCAGTGTAACAAACTGATCCCAATCCTCATGTTTTGGTGTTAATGTTTCATTTCCTGCTTGTTCACTTGCCATAACGATTACCATATCGTTTGTTGACGTATCTCCATCAACGGTAATACAATTAAATGTTTTATCCGTCACTTCTTTTAAGGCCAATTGGATCATATCGGATTCAATAACAGCATCGGTTGTTACAAACCCAAGCATCGTCCCCATGTTTGGTTCAATCATGCCCGACCCTTTTGCGGCACCAGCCATCGTTACGGTTTTTCCATTAATCGTCGCCTGGTAGCAAGTGGATTTTTTGAACGTATCTGTCGTTGTTAAAGATTGGCCAAACTGTGCAGCACTATCTTCCGTTGCTTCTGGCTTAAGCTTCTTTATATGTGGAACAATCTTATCCATTGGCATTTGTAAACCGATAATTCCCGTTGAAGCAACTGCAACGTGATGCGCTTGGAGTGAAAAATGCTCGGCAGTCACTTGACGCATTGTGTAAGCATCTTTTTTCCCTTGATCGCCCGTACATGCATTAGCATTGCCACTATTAATAATCACTGCTTGCAGTTTCCCTTCCTGTGCAATACTTTCTTTCGTCACATATAGTGGGGCTGCTTTAACCTCGTTTAATGTATAAACAGCCGCTGCATTTGCAAGTGTATTACAATAAAGAATACCTAAATCATTTCTTTTTCTTTTCACACCAGAGTGCAAGCCAGCCACTTGAAAACCCGCCGGTGTTGTAATCGTACCTCTTTCTAATTTTTGAACACTTTTTTGACTCGTGAGCATTTTCAATCTCCTTTCTTTCCCGTTTTAATTTTTTATTAAGGATAGACCGGCATAAAATCCAGTCCCGTCTTTTCATCAAGTTGAATCATTTTATTCATGTTTTGCACAGCCTGCCCGGATGCTCCTTTAATTAGGTTATCGATCACAGACACGACCATAATTCGGTTTGTTCGTTGATCATACGTTAAGGAAATATCGCAAAAATTGGAACCATACACTTCTTTTGTACTTGGATATGTCCCCTGTTTTCGTATACGAACAAAAGGATGATCTTGATAACTTTCTTTATACAGGTTAAAGAGCTGCTCTGTCGTTACTTCGTTTGTTGCTGTTGCATACATCGTTGACATAATTCCTCGCGTCATTGGAACGAGATGCGTAGAAAATGTCACTACATCTATATTTTCATTCCAACGGTGAAGCAGTTGTTCAATTTCCGCTGTATGCTGATGTGCATTTACTTTATATATTTTCAGATTTTCATTAGTTTCAGCAAAGTGGGTTGCACCCGAAACTCCTCGACCTGCGCCACTCACGCCTGTTTTTGCATCGATAATGATTGTTTTTTCATCAATCATTTTTTGTTTCGCCAAAGGTGCTAGGCCTAACAATACAGCTGTGGGGTAACATCCAGGGTTCGCAATCAACTTTGCATCCGAAACATCCCCATCAAGCCACTCCGTTAATCCATATATCGCCTGATTCAACAAGTTCTCATCAGCAGCTTCCAACCCATACCACGCCTCATATGCTTGACGATCGGTAATTCGGAAGTCTCCTGAAAGATCAATAACTTTTACGTTTTGCTCCAAAAACACAGGAGCGAGTTTTGCTGACACCCCGGAGGGAGTCGCCGTAAAAACAAGATCCACTTGACTTGCCAATTTTTCCGCATCTACGGAATCAAGCTGTAAATCAACTACATTTTGCATATGAGGATAACTTGCCTGAATTTGCTCCCCTAGCAAACTAGTAGCATGAATGGAATGAATGGAAACGTTCGGATGATTGTGCAATATTCGAACTAATTCGGCACCACCATATCCGGTCGCTCCTATAATTGCCACTTTCATAATTTCATTCACTCCTTTTTTCTAATAAAACCTATTATATACTGTATAAAAATAAAATCAATAGTATATTTATAAATTATTTAATTATTTTTTAATGCATTAACGTTGAATTATCAACATATACACCTGTATCCTGTATACAATTGTTATACACAAACAGTGTATATTTATGTATAAAGGCAACAAGTCGCTCTATAGTACAGGATGAACAATTATTTATTCATTGCTACAATGATGAAAAGCACCAATACTTCCGAAGTACAATTAAGAGGTGAATCCATGGAACATGCAAACATTTATAAAAAAATAGCAAATTCAAGGAATCAAATGAGTAAGTCACAGCACAAAATTGCAGATTATATCGTGGAAAACCCACATTCTGTACCCTTTTTAACTGGAAATAAGCTTGCAAAGCTAACCAATGTAAGTGAGGCGACCATTGTTCGATTTGCAACCTTTCTCGGTTATTCCGGTTACCAAGCGTTACAACAGCAGCTAGTTGAGTCTGCAGAGAAACAATTAAACACGGTGGAACGATTAAAAATGGCTCGTACTGTTTATAGTGAAACCGAAAGAGCTGTTTACGATATTTTTAATGACGATATAAAAAACATAAGATCTACGATGGAAAACTTAAACATTACCGACATCCAACGTGCAGCAGACGATATTGCACAGGCAAAAAAAATATACATCGTCGCTAACCGAAGTGCCATCGCGCTAGGTACTTTTCTTCAATATTATTTGGATATCATCTTTGGAAAAAGTGAACTTATCCATACGACCGCTACCGCATTGGATCGAATTCATAATGTGAATGAAGAGGATGTTGTAATCGGAATCAGCTTTGCCCGTTATACAAAAAATACACTTGACATTGTTTCTTATGCCCATACAAAAAGGGCGAGAATTATTGCTTTGACCGATTATCTTTCATCACCTATTACTGCTTACGCGGATGTAGCGTTATTTTCATCAAGCAAGATGCCGGCTTTCCTTGATTCATTTGTCGCACCGCTGAGTCTGATCAACACTTTGATAACATACATCGGCAACCAAGATCATATTCAAATAAACAAACGACTAAAAACACTCGAACAATTATGGGATGATTATAATGTTTTTTACGATCACAATTAATATTTGTAATATTTATTTCACTATTTTTATATTATGAAATATTAATTGCATAAAGTTCCTTCCTCGCATATACTATATAGTGAAAGATCAAATACAATAATGCGAGGGGTATTTCATGTTGGAAACAACTTCTCAACAATCGAAAGAGAAGTCGGAAAAGATGTTTCAGGAAGCAAAAGAAGTCATCCCGGGCGGGGTAACAGCCAATATTAAGTTTTTTTCTCCCCATCCTATTTTCATGAAGAGCGGAAATGGAAGTAAGCTAACCGATGTTGATAATCAGGAATATATTGATTACTCTCTTTGTTATGGAGCTTTAATGACCGGACACGGACATCCCAGAGTGAAAGAGGCTGTTAGTAAGCACATGGAATCAATTGGTACTGCAATTTTTGGCACACCACATGAACTGGAAATACAGATGGCAAAAAAACTGATTGAACTTTATCCAGGGATAGACCAAGTACGTTATACAAACTCCGGTCTTGAAGCAACAATGTTTGCCAACCGTCTTGCCATTGCATATACAAACAAACCGAAAATCGCCAAATTTGAAGGCCATTATCACGGAGGCTATAACCAAGTGCTTGTGAGCGTTAATCCAAATGAACATGAAGCGGGAAATGATCATTCTCCTATTCCAGTAGCCGAATCGAAAGGTATTACTCAGGAGGAAAAAGAAAACACAATCGTTCTGCCTTTCAATGATCTGAAATCAACAGAACGTCTCGTACGAAAACATTCAAATGAACTTGCCGCTGTGATTTTAGAACCTGTCCAAGGCGGTTTCATCCCAGCAGAAAAAACATTTATTCATGGTTTACGAAAATTGACCGAAGAGCTTGGTATTTTGCTTATATTCGATGAAGTAAAAACAGGATTTCGCGTTGCACTTGGTGGCGCACAAAGCATTTATCAAGTGACGCCGGATTTAACAGCATTGGGGAAAGTACTCGGTGGCGGCTATCCAATCGGAGCAGTCGGTGGAAAAAAAGAGATCATGATGTTGACTGCTGCAAGTGATGAAGGAGATATTTTTTCCGTTGGAGGCCAAAGCAAACAGAAAGATGAAATCGTCTTTCATAGTGGCACATACAATGGGCACCCAATCATTTTGGCGGCTGGTCTGGAAACCATTCGTATATTGGAAGAAGGTGATACGTTACAACGTCTATTTCATCATACGATGGTACTGCGGAACAAACTTGAAAAATTATATGAAACGTACGATATAAACATGAAGACCATTGGCATTGGCAGTATTTTCAACATTGTCTTCACAGCGCACCCTATTCGAAACTATCGAGATTTATGGCTTTCTGACAGTATGTTACGTCAGTCGATCGATGAACAACTGTTAAATCTAGGAATTTATATTAAACCACTGAACCGCTATTCATTGTCAACCGTTCATACCTTAGAAGATATTGAACGAACCGTCCGTGCACATCAGTTCGCATTACAAAACATATTCAACTAATATAGCAGTCACACCTACGCTAAACAGGGGTACGTTTATTTAAATAATTAAAAAGTTTTCTCCAAGACGAAAAATTGACCGATGCCACTATTTGCCTAACCTTCCATACCCCTTATAATTGGATATAGAAAGCTCACTACTATTAATTGCACCTGACATCGTATACATTATTTTGTATATCTACTCCCCCTCAAAAAAATAGTCCAGCCGATACGTTTTTAAAACATACCGGATGAACTAGAAAATTTTCTAATTATAAAGCGAGGGGGAAAGGCTCTCGCTTCAAATTTATTATTCCTTTTTTGCAGCATCTTTCTCAAGCATTGTGCCGGTTTCAGCAAATCGTGTATGCCAAGAAAACGCTTTGTCAAGCATATGCGGAGTTTGACCGCCAACCTTTTCCTTTGCTTCTTCAAAATAGCCTTTTAACTGCTCTCTATACATTGGATGAGCACAGTTCTCAATGATTTCAACAGCTTTTTGTGTAGGTGCCTTCCCACGAAGATCTGCATAACCATGCTCTGTTACAATAACATCAACATCATGTTCTGTATGATCCACATGAGTAACAAATGGTACAATTGCGGAGATATCTCCGTTTTTGGCTATTGACGGTGTTACGAATATCGTAATTCTCGCATTACGCGCAAAATCTCCTGAACCGCCGATCCCGTTCATCACCTTCGTACCACCAATATGGGTCGAGTTAATATTACCGTAGATGTCGACTTCAATTGGTGTATTGAATGAAATAACACCTAGACGACGAATGTTTTCCGGATTGTTTGAAATTTCTTGCGGTCTAAAGACAATTCTATCTTTATATTTAGCCAAATCCTCTGCAAGGGAATCGACTCTTTTCTTGGAAAGTGAAAATGCCGTACCTGCAGCAAATTTAACAACTCCGGCATCGATTAGATCGAAAACGCCATCTTGCAAAACTTCGGAGTAAACTTCAATATCACGAAATTCCGATTCTCTCATTCCATTAAGCACAGCGTTAGCAACCGAACCAACACCAGACTGAAGTGGTGCCAATTCTTTCGTTAAACGTCCCTCTTTAATTTCATCACGGAAAAAGTCGAGCAAATTATCTGCAATTGTTTGCGTCACTTCATTTGGCTCGGTTAATGGAGATGGTATGTCTAGCTGTTCGGATATAACAATACCTCTTACTTTCGCTGGATCTACCTTGATTCCAATATCGCCAATTCTTTTATCGATTATATCCAACGGAATAGGATCACGTTCACCTGCTTCGGCCGGAATATAAATATCATGAATTCCTTCATACTCTTTTGGTGCTGCCGTGTTCAGCTCAATAATAACATGTTCGGCTTCCTGGACGAAAATTGGAGAGTTACCTACTGAACCTGTCGGGATAATCATTCCATCTTCCGTGATTGCAGCAGCTTCTATAACTGCATAGTCTATGGGCTCAAGTGTACCCTTACGTACTTCTTCTGCTGTGTGTGATAAATGCTGATCAATATAGTACATTTCACCATTATTGATTTTTTTACGCATAACCGCGTTACCTTGATAAGGGATTCGCATGTTAATAATATCCGCTTCCGCCATGGATTGGTCTGCTGTCGGGCCGAGTGATGCACCTGTATACAGGTTCACTTTAAAATTTTCTTTCTTGCCTCTCTCAGAAAGCGCCATTGGGAATTCTTTTGGCTCTCCAAATAATGTGAACCCACTCATCCCAATCGTCATTCCGTCCTTAATCCAAGATGCAGCTTCTTCTACTGATACAACCTTATCTGAAAATGCTTTGTTTCTAATTAACTTACTCAAATCAGCCGCCATTTTAAATCACCTCTATTAAAATTATACATGATTATATAATTGTCATTTTACCAACCTACTATGAATCATTCACTCTCTTATGTATGAAAGGGCTTTTATTTGTACTGAGACACTAAATATTATACATTAGAAATGATTAAACAACAATACTTATTCTCAAAATCCAAATTGTTTTCTAAAGTATTTTGCATAGCTTTGACTAACAGGTACACGTGAATCATTTTTCATTACTAAAATAAAAGTGGAATGAGAATCAGGATGGATCTCTTTTATTTGGTTCATATTAATGATATAAGAACGATGGCACCGGATAAACATTTCTTGCGGCAAAATCATTTCGAGCTCTGTTAAATTATTTCGATGCGTTCCTTTACCAGTTGCTGAAAGTATGTACGTCTTTCTATTTTGCGCTTCCATATAAATAACTTGTTCTAACTGAATAGGTAGCCATCGGTCATCTGCCTTCACCGTTAAAAAGGGAACTTGTAATGATTGTGGTGCTCTTGGATAAAATGCCGCCACTGCGCCTTGTAATTCGTTATTGTCCAAGATAGGAACCGCTATACCATAGTATGGCGAATGTTCATTCGTCTGATTAATCTGTTCGGCCACTTTTTCTCGGGTTTGAATCGCTTTGTGTGTCACCTTTTCTTCTTCAACAGGTTCGTTCGGCCGGATTTTTAAATCGATCTGACTGCTCGGTTGGTAGTAAATAAATTTGTTCGGATCAGCAACAGCAATTGATTTTGCACCTGGGAATAATTGATAAAAGCTGCTCATCAGAGCGAATATACTTTCACGATTCATCTCAATCATCTCTCTTTATATCGATTTAAAAAACTAGAATATTGTTAATTCAAATTATACAGAACAATAGTATGCATGTCAGTCAGAAAAACAATTTTCAAGCCAATCGTTTAAATCATTGTGCCAAACGCATAAAAATGGGTCCGAACTGCACATTTAGAAGCACATGGTTCAGACCCAATTTATATTAATTCATTTTTCCTAACAACAATTGTTCCAATTCTAACGGTGTTACATATTTATCATTTTTATATACACGCATATTCCCACCGGAAATTTCATCAATCAGCATAATGTCGTCTGTCCTTTGATCGCGCCCAAATTCTAATTTTATATCATATAATTCAAGTCCTTTATTCGCCAGCTCTAATTTAACAATATCGGAAATAGTGCGTGTCAATTGCTTTATGGCTTGGTAACTGTCCTTCGACATAATATTTAGTTGAGCCAAACCATCTCCTGAAATAGGTGGATCTTGCCGTTCATCATCTTTCAACGTAACTTCGACAAATCCATCAAGCGGTTGTCCTTCTTCGCAATATGCACCAAATCGGCGATAAAAACTGCCAACAGCTCGATAACGACAAATAACTTCAAGCCCATTGCCGAACATCGCTGCATCTTTAACTGTCATCGTCACTTCATCCAAATCAGCTTCAACGAAGTGAGTCGGTATGCCCGCTTCCTTTAATTTTTGAAAGAAGAATTCCGTCATGCGTAAACCTGTTTTACCAACGCCTTCAATCGTTAGTCCAACCGTATTTGCACCAGGGTCAAACACACCATCTTCGCCTGTCACATCATCTTTAAATTTCAATACGACGTTTTCATTATCGAGACGATAAACATCTTTTGTTTTTCCTTGATAAATAAGTTTCATCCTGTAAGTTCCTTTCTGGAAATAATTTTAGTTCTATTTATATCTATCATACAAAATTTGTCTTTCGATGAACGTCCCATATGAAAAAAATTTTGTACTTTCCCTATACCACGCTACGCAACAAACAGCGTATTTAGAAGGGGTGTAGCCTTTAAATACACCGTTTATTTTTAAGCATAATTAATCGATACGATACGTCCGCAAAACTGCATGATACAATATATTAATCCCATCCATCAACGCTTCTTGATTAAAAGCCATTTTAGGGTGGTGCAATCCTGGCTTCAAATCACAGCCCAACCCGATCATTGTAGCTTTTAAAGATGGCTTTTTTATCGTATAAAAATGAAAATCATCCCCACCCGGTGTTATTAAAGGCGCATCCACCTTATCTTCACCGAGCGTTGTTTTGATTGCTTGTCGCATTATGCTTATGGCATCATCATCTGTTTTAGCTGCTGCTACCCCTGTATGATTCGTTATGTTAATTTCGACATCGTATAAATTTTCAATCGCTTCAAATATATAACCAACTTTTCGTTCCAATATATCCATTAAATCATTATTTTGCGCCCGTAAATCCAACGCAAAACTGCAGCTTCCCGGAATAATATTTGTGCTTTTACCGCCTGCATGAAAATTTGTCATTTTGATTGAATGCGGTATCCGAGGATCAAGATGTATTTTACCGATCATCGTTACAATTTGTGCAGCAATCTCTATCGCATTCTGGTTTAAGTGCGGCCTTGCCCCGTGCGCATCTTCGCCAACAATTTCCGCTTCGATACTTTGTGTTGCCCCGTGCACAATTACTGGTGCCGCTCTTCCCATTTCCATTTCTTGAATAGGTCTTAAGTGGATGCCATACAAATAATCGACATCGTCAATCACTTTTTTTTCTACCATTTTTAGTGCGCCAGTACCCTCTTCTTCGGCAGGTTGAAAAATAAACTTAATCGCTATTTCTTTCTTGAGGGAAGGATTTTCTTGCAACTTCCATAGCAAACCGAGCACCATAGACATATGGGCATCATGACCACAAGAATGATTCGCCTGGAACTTGCCATTTACCTCCTGCCACAATGCATCCATATCTGCGCGAATCGCTACAACCGGAAGGCCACGACTAAAATCTCCGTACTTCCCAATTACTCCTGGGCAATCAACAAATGTTTCTACATAACAATTATTGTCTTTTAATAATTTTGCAATATACTTCGTCGTTTCCGTTTCTTCCCAACTAATTTCCGCATTGTCATGCAAATAAGCAAACGTATCGATAACTCGTTTATTAATGGAATCCAAAATAGTCAGCCAGCCTTTGTAAAATTATTGTATTACACCGCAGTTCCAAATTTATCACGACTCACACGACTAAATAGTCAGCTTGCGCCAGGATATGTTACAACCATCATTGTAAATAACAGCACGACTAAATAAATTAAAGAATAGTAGAAATTCATATTCGCCCACTTTATATCGTCTTTTAAGAAAAAGCCCCGAACCCCTATTACGATCCATACGACGTTTAAGATGGATGCAATAATAATAAAAATAGTGCCTAGGGAAGACAATAATAAAGGTAATGGAAGCAGACAAGTTATATAAATTACCGCTTGGCGCTTTGTCATCTCAATGCCCGCAACAACCGGAAGCATCGGTACACCTGCCGCTTTATATTCCTTATACCTTCTAATTGCAATAGCAAAAGTGTGTGGAATTTGCCAGAAGAATAAAATAAGAAATAAACTAATTGGCACAATATGGTATGCAGGCTCGATAGCAGCCCAGCCAATTAAAGGGGTAAAAGCTCCCGACACACTACCAATTACTGTATTTAATGTAAAACGACGCTTCGACCAGAATGTATACAAGACGACATACGTAAACCAGCCCAAAAACGCATAAAGAGCAGCTTCCATTGTGGTAAGCATTAATAGGACAATGCCAATAGTTGAACTTGCAACACCGGTAAACAAAACAGCTTGCAAAGAAAAATGGCCCGTAACTGTCGGCCGCTGCTTTGTCCGCAGCATTTCACGATCTAGATCAACTTCATACCAGTTGTTGAGCATTAAAGCCCCTGCAACGGTCAGTGTACTCCCTATTATAGTAAGTATGAAGGTGTTGAAATGATCGACAAAGGATACTCCCGCAAAATGAGTAGCTAACCAAAAACCAGTAAGCACCGGCAAAACATTGGCAACTAAAACAAGCCCTTTAAGGAGCGATTTTATATCAGCCAACAGAGAACTTTCACTATAAATTCGACCTGGCGTCGATGAAATTTTTGACACGTTGTTCACTCCAATAGTCATTTAAAAAAACATAATGCATTCTAATTATTTATTATAGCAAATAAGATCGAATGAGAACATTTTATCATTATTTGTCCATAAATTGTTGAAATATATATGAAGTGATCGACAATCTATAGTAAATCTATAATGCAGATGAAAAGTATTCCAGTAATTTAATTCATAACTTTAAATTTAAGAGCCGAAATTTACTTCAATTACAAAAACAGAATCGGAAAAAACCGATCCTGTTAAAAATGTCATCTTTTGAAGTATGTTATTATAAATTACTTTTGTCCATATGTTTTAAATGCTTCTTGCATGCGACCCATCTCCATATTATCCAAAATAACCGGATTACCAATTGATTTGGCACGATAATAGACTTCCGCACAAAATTCAATCTCTTCCGCAATATTAAACGCATTTTTTACGTCTGTCGCACCAGTAAGCAAACCATGATTTGCTAAGAAAACCGCTTTGCGATCTTCCATTCCCTTAAACGCATTTTCGGCCAGTTCCATCGTACCAAAACTTGCATATTTAGCACAACGTACATCTTTACCCGCATAGGCGACTAAATAGGAAATTGCTGGTAGACGCCACCGTAATGCAGATAAAGTCTTTGCAAAGGTAGAATGTGTATGAACAATCGCATTCAAATCATTTCTCTTTTTATAAAAAATGGAATGCATCTCTAGTTCGCTTGATGGTTTTCGCATCCCATCAACAATATTATGATCCATATCCAGCACCACAATATCCTCTGGCACAAGTTCATCATAGTCGATTCCACTTGGGCTAATTGCCATTAGTCCTTGTTCACGATTAAATATGCTGATATTGCCCCCGGTTCCTTTAGTTAGTCCGCTATGGAGCAACTTTTGGCAATAAGTTATTATATCTTTTCTTTCTTTCTCCAGTAGCAATTAAAATGCCCCTCCCAACAATCAGTTCACACTATAAATTATAAGTGAGATGGTATTGGTTCTGCAATAATTAAGTCGACTCCATTGTCTTTGTATTGATCAAGACACGCTTTTTGACTATCCGTTAGCGGAATAAATGAGTCTGTTATTAATGAGTCTACTCGCTTTGCTGGACATATCTTAAAAAAAGCGATTGTGTCAAGCTTGGAATGGTCTGCTACAATGAACAATTTATTGGAACGCTCAATTATTGCTTGCTTTGCCTCTCCCTCATCCATCAGGGAATCTGTAATGCCATCCGTGAAGTTTAATGCTTTACACGAAATAAAGGCTTTATCAATAAAAATTGATTCCAAGTACTTGGACAAGGATGAACCAATTAAAGAAAGGGAAGTTCTTCTTACAAATCCGCCTAGTAGAATAACAGTGATTTCCGGATCGTCCGATAATTCAACGGCAATATTAATATTGTTGGTCACGACGGTTACTTTCTTTTTATATTTAATATAACGACTTAATTCATATGCGGTTGTACTTGCATCAAAAGCGATGACATCTCCATCTTCAATAAATGCTGCTGCCTTTTTAGCAATTGCTTGCTTTTCGAGCGTATTCGTACTTTTCCTTTCGTCAATCGGCCTTTCGAGTTCTCGTTCGGTAACTTCCTTTAAGCGAACACCACCATAAACCCTTTTCACTCTATTTCTTTTTTCCAATTTTTCAATATCTCGTCTAATCGTCATTTCTGACACTTGAAACTTTTGACTTAAATAGGATATTTCCGCATAATCTTTCGTTTTTAATATATTTACAATTTCTTCCCTTCTCGCAGTTGGCAAAAGCACCATACATCTTCTCTCATTTCTATACTTATTTTGGTATATCACAACCTACTTAATTAAACAGCTTTTTTAAATTCTCAGCAAATGGGGCATGGACGACTCCCTTTTCCGTAACAATCGCTGTTATATTTTCATGAGGTGCAACATCAAAGGCCGGATTGTAAACAGCTACATCTGCTGGTGCAGTATATTGCCCAAACCCTTTAATTACTTCTTCTTTATCTCTTTCCTCTATCGGAATATCTTCCCCTGTTTTTGTATTCATATCAATCGTCGGCGTTGGAACTGCAACATAAAACGGAATATTGAATTGTTTTGCTAAAATTGATACGCCAAGCGTTCCAACCTTATTCGCAACATCACCGTTAGCTGCAACCCGATCTGCACCAACAATAACAGCATCAATTTTACCCTGAGACATAACTACAGCTGCCATACTATCCGTAATGACTGTTACATCAATCCCCGATTGATACAATTCAAATGCCGTCAACATAGATCCTTGTAATCTAGGTCGTGTTTCATCAGAGTATATTTTCAAGTTCCATCCTTTTTCTTTAGCCAGATACATTGGAGCGGTTGCCGTTCCATACTTGGTCGTAGCAAGTGCACCTGCGTTACAATGTGTTAAAATCCCCATTCCATCTTCTAGCATACTTAGCAGGTTTTCGCCAATTTGTTTGTTAATTTTTTCATCCTCTTTATGAATATTGATTGCTTCATTGAGCAACGCTTGTTTTAATTCCGGTATAGCTAACGTATTATTTTCTTGAGCAAAAGCTTTCATTCTATCTATGGCCCAAAACAAATTGACAGCTGTTGGCCTAGATGTTGCTAAATAATCTGTTCCTTTTTCCATTACCTCCCAGAAATCTTCAAAGGAAGTTTCCGGAGCATCTTTAACACCTAAATAAACGCCGTATGCTGCTGATACCCCAATTGCTGGAGCGCCACGCACTTTCATCTCTCGAATCGCATCCCAAACAGATTCCAATGTTGTGTACTCATCATAGGAAATTTTGTTAGGTAAAATAGTTTGATCTAACAATATTAATTTATCATCTTTCCATTCAATTGTTAACAATGGTTTAGTCATAAGGCACCTCTGATTTTAATTATTTTGTATTGATTGTTTTAACGCTTGTAGATAAACATTCCCTGTTTTAAATGCGTGACGTACTTTTATAAGTTGCTTCGCAAACGTTAAACAAATTCTTTCTGCTCGTACTCTTGCATCTGTTTCTTCAATAGATGTAATATCTTTTACTTTTGCCAACCCTATAATACGACGCGTCAATTCTAGACCCGCAACTCCCGCTGTATCACATAATACTTGTTCTAGATACCATTCTTTAAAGCCTGATTCCTTTGCCATCAGTTCGGTTACATGTTCATCCCAATATCGATCAAATTTTTCAATGAACTGATCAACGACTTCCACTATTGTTTTTTCAGCCCAGCCTACAAAATCTTTCTTGTTGTACGCATCTCCATGAACAAGAGCAAATACTAGGTTGGCTATTACATTACCTACGTCATAGCCTATCGGACCGTAAAAAGCGAATTCAGGATCGATTACTTTTGTAGAATTCTGCGTGACGAATAAAGAGCCAGTATGAAGATCTCCATGTATAAGCGCCTGTGCATGATTCATGAAATCGAATTTGAGCTTAGCAGCTTCCAATCGTAGTTCACTATCACCATAAATTTCTCTTTCAATCCATTCTTTATTTGAAGCAATCAATTCATTACGATTGTTATAGTCGTTAAATGGCTCGGTATAAACAAGATCCTCCGAAATTTCACATAGCTCCGGATTGATATATTCTTTTACTTGTAATTTCTTTTCTTTATGGTTCATAACAAGATCTGTAGTCGGGAGTAACGTTTGCACCATAAACGTTGAAATATGATCTGCAAGTTTCGGAAACGTCTTGAATTCAAGGAGTGCATCCCGTAAAATTGTATGATCAGACAAATCCTCCATCACACAACAGTTCATTACATCATCATATAAATATACATCTGGTGCATGCCCCTTAGCTAATTCACCATGCATTTTTAAAACATTTGATTCTATTTTAATCCGATTTGTTGACAGTTTAATATCTTCTGAAATTCGGGCAGTATCTCCCGCTTGTTTAACTATAACGGATTTATTACTTAAACGATCAACGACATGGTAAACATAATTTAAATTACCATCACCAATTTCTTCACACTCTAATTCACTGTTTTCATCAAAAAAAGATATTTTTTCTTTTACATACGATAAAACATCTTCGCTATCCATTAAAAAATACGTTGCAAATTTTGCCATTTCAATATCCTCCTTCATTAATGGTTCTTCTGATTATAGTAAGTAGAAGCCAAGGCTAGTGCTAAAACAAGCCCTTTAACAATATTTAGGGAGTAATAGGGAACAGACATCATGACAAGACCATTTTCCAAAATTCCGACCAAAACTGCACCAAAAAAAGTACCAATTGCGTTCGGCTTTCCCTTGCCAGCAAATGATGCCCCGATAAATGCGGCGGCAACTGCTGGCATCAAGTACCCTGCACCAGCATTGATTTGAGATGAACCGATATAAGAAGCTAGGATAATTCCGCCCAAACCCGCAAATAGTGTAGAGATAACATATGCCATTGTACGGTATCGATTCACTGGAATACCCGAAAGTCTAGCAGCTTCTTTATTTCCTCCAATCATGTACATATAGCGTCCATGTTTTGTATGATTTAAAAATACATGAACAATTAATACTACAACAACCATAATAATAATAATCCAAGGAGTCTCACCCATTTTCGTAAATATTTCAGGAAGAGTCCCCTTTGTAGGTGAACCGTCTAGGCGAGGCATTCCAACACTTACAGATCCTCCACCTGTATAAGTCATTGCGACCCCTTCAAAAATAAACATAGTAGAGAGGGTGGCAAATAAATCAGGTATTTTTATTTTGACAATTAAAAATGCGTTCACTCCAGCAACAATCAATGTTAACAGTAATGCCAATGGTATGGCTACACCTGCAGGCATGCTGTACCACACAAAGAATGAGACAATTAATGAACTTGCTAAAGTTGCTGATGAACCAATGGATAAATCAAAACCATCCACAGAAAGTGACACTGTTAAACCGATGGCAATGATCGTTACAATCGAAATACTTCTTAAAATATTTACAACGTTTGATCCGGTTAAAAACAAATCCGGTAAAGCAATGGCAAAAAATGCGATCAATACAATAATAGCGATAATGGTTCCCCAATTATTAACGGATTGCATTATTCCGGATGTAGATAATTTTTTTGGACTCGTATGCTTGCTTTTCACCATTTTCTTAATTTCCTCCCGTAGAATAATGCATGATCTCTTCTTCGTTCGTTTCTTCGGTAACAAGCTCTTTTACAACTCGATTATCATACATTACATAAATTCGATCTGTTATTGCCAACATTTCGGAAACCTCGCTTGAAGCATATATAATTCCTTTGTTGTCGACAGCCAATCCATCTATTAATTGAAAAATCTCTTTTTTTGCACCTACATCGACTCCTTTTGTAGGTTCATCAAATATATATATATCAGCTTCCGACATTAGCCATTTTCCGACAGCTACCTTTTGCTGGTTACCACCTGATAATAAGGCCACCTTTTGTGTCTCACTTGGTGTCTTTACTCCGATATCACCAATCATTTTTCGTGCAGCTGCCTTTTCCTTAGAGGGCCTTAAAAAACTGAGTGCTTTCGTAAACTTTTTAAGATTTGCTGCTGACAAGTTACTATAAACTGGCTCTTCAACCAGTACCCCTTCTTTTCTTCGCTCTTCCGGGACGAGGGCAATCCCTTGTTTGACAGCATGATACGGCGATTTAGCTGTTAATTCTTTTTCTTTTAATTTAATTGAACCCGAACCTTTCCCATTAGCACCAAATATCGTTTTGCATAATTCCGTTTTTCCGGCTCCGACTAACCCGGCAATTCCAATAACTTCTCCTGCCTGTACATGAAAAGATACATCTTTTACTTTTCCATTTTTATCGTGTAAGTTGGACACTTTCAATAAAGTATCACCAATCGTCTTACCTTGTCTTTGATAATCCTCATGTGATGCATTCCCGAGCATATGTTCAACCACTTTCTGTGTGGTTAACTCTTTTAGTGGGCTTGAACTCACAATTTTCCCGTCTTTCATTATCGTAATATCCTCACATATTTCAAATAACTCAGGTAATCGGTGTGAAATAAAAATAATTCCAACGTTTTGCTTTGTAGCCAACTCCCTGACAATGCGAAATAGTTCTGCAGTCTCTTTATTACTTAATGGTGCTGTCGGCTCATCTAGTATGAGGAACTTTCTTTCTTGAACAATTGCTCTAGCTATAAGCACCATTTGCTTTTCAGCCAGATCCAAATCCGATACACCTTTTTTTGTATCCAAGTTAATATTTAAATGTTTTAAAATTCTCTTCGCTTCCGAATGTATCTTTTTCCAATTAACAAACTGATTTTTACCCATATCATTTACAAGCACGTCAAGCATAATATTTTCTCCTACTGATAAGTAAGGGATTAATGCTGTATCAACTTCTTGATAAACAATGTCTACCCCTAATTCTTTTGCATCTTTGGGAGAACGAATCGCTACTTTCTCATCATTAAAGAATATCTCGCCTGTGTAATGGTTGTAGGCGCCGGAAAGCACCTTCATTAATGTAGATTTCCCTGCGCCATTTGCGCCGATCAATGCATGAATCGTACCGGTTTCCATTTCAAAGTCAACTTCTGACAATGCTTTTACTCCAGGAAATTCAATAGAAATATTTTTCATTTTTAGTTTTGTTTTCGCTGCGTCCGCCATATTCTCACCTATCCATTATGGGAATCTTGTAAAACGTATGACTCATAGATTCGTATTGTCAGATTAATTTATCGTATATAATGATCAATTTTTAAAACGATCAATTAATAGGTTTTGAAAATTCAGTAAAGGAAGACACTATTCATCTTCCTCTACTCATGATATCTATTAATTATTTCTTAGTTTTTCCATCCAGTCTTCATTAAAATCATCTGATTCTCCCCAGCCTTCAATAACATCGCCAAGATTTGTCATATTTGTTTCAGGAGTTAAATCTTCCTGTTTGATTAGTTTAGGCTCCAGTTGATAATGTTCCGGTGTATCCTCGCCGGCAATTTTCTTAGCGAGCAAACGCATGTTCATCACACCGATAAGATTCGGATCAACGGCTGCTGTAGAAATCCAATTGCTTCCTTCTTCCATCATCAAGTTAATGTCTTGATTGGAAATATCAATAGAAATTAGCTCAATATCGGAACGACCGTTATCCTTCATCGCATTGTAACCGCCTTTTGCAAGTTCATCCCACGAACCCCAAACCGCATCTACTTCACCTTCCGGATACTTACCAAGAATAGAACTTACACCCGATGAAACATCTCCTTGAACATTTTGCATGTTAGCAGGTCCAATTGTTTCAAGTGTTTCAATTTTACCTTCTTCTTCATACTGTTTGTAAATCTCTTCTCTGCTGTCCAATGGAGGTATTCCACCAAGCCATAATTTGATTACTTTTACAGGATCCCCGTCATCAGAAAGTGCAGCGACCTCATCTAAGCTAAGCTCTGCCAATTGATGGTCATCTTGAACAGTCGTTGTCACACCTTCTAAATCAGTTACTGTATCGAAAGTAACGACTTCCATTCCTTTATCAAGTGCTGGTTGAATCATATCATTGGAATACGCTTCCTTACCATGTGAAATAACAAGGCCGTCATAATCTTTTTGAATCGCTTGCTTTACAAGATCCTGAAACTTTGCATCGTCTCCGTCAGAAATAAATGTATCTACTGTAAATCCAAAAGCTTCTCCTTCTGCACGAGCCCCATCCAAAAACTGTTTTGTATGATCATCAGATGGAAGGTTTCTAATTACTGCAATTTTCACATCATCCTGTACTGATTCAGGTACACCTTCTACTTTTTCTTTTGGTTCAGCAGATGATGCTTCTTCTTCCGTATTATTTCCTCCACAAGCCGAAATAACAAGCACAATTGATAACATTACAAATAGTAAGATTTTTTTCAAAATTAGTCCCTCCTTAAATTTTGTACAACGTCATTATAGAAATATATTTGTTTCAATTGATGAAAAGCATCCGCCCCTCTCATAATAAAGCGCATACACATTCGACAAAAAACAAAAACTAACAATAAAAAACAGATGAATGTGTAAATCTAACATATAATTCACGTTATATTAACACAATAATAACACTACTTCACATTATGTCAATACATATTACATCTTTTTTCCTAGATTAATAGAATAATATGAGATTCAGTCCTCTAATATAATCTTTTTATACGCATCATAACAATTCTGGTTTGTTATTTGTGCTTTTTTGATAACATTTGTTAACATTCCTTATCGCATAAGTGATTGACTGTCTCTATGAAGCATGATAACTTATTTACAATTGTTATTCAGAAAATTTTGCAATTATAACACTACATTTAATACTAAAAGTTGCCCTCAAAAATTAATTAAAATCGATTGTAATGGTGCATAGATTCTTGATACAAAAACACGTTGAAAAAAAGTGATATTTTAAAATAAATAAAAGGAGTGAAAATCAATGAAAGTGTCCTTATTCATTACATGCTTATGCGATATTTTCACACCGGAAGTAGGTAAGCATACGGTTGAAATTTTAGAAAAATCCGGGTGTGAAGTTGATTTTCCGGAAGGCCAGACCTGCTGTGGCCAGCCTGCTTTCAATAGTGGTTATTTAAAAGACTCAAAGCAAGCGATGATACAAATGATACAAGCATTCCAGTACTCCGATTATGTCGTTGGTCCATCTGGTTCATGTGTTGGAATGATTAAAGAGTATCCAAAAGCTTTGGCAAATGATTCACAATGGAAGGAACCAGCTAAAAAGCTAGCTTCAAAAACGTTCGAATTAACACAATTTCTTGTAGATGTATTGCACATTACGGATGTAGGGTCACAGTTCCGTGGCAAAGTTACATATCATCCATCATGTCATATGACGAGAATTCTTGGTGTAAAGGATGCGCCTGTCACACTATTAAAGAAAATTCCAGGAGTAGACCTCGAAGAACTTCAGAATAAAGAAGATTGCTGTGGGTTTGGTGGTACATTTGCGATTAAAAACGCAGCTATTTCAACAGAAATGGTTAAAGAAAAATCAAGGCATATATCCAATACTGAAGCAGCATATCTCGTTGGCGGTGACATGGCTTGTTTAATGAATATTCAGGGGCGCATGCAGCGAGAGGGAAAGGAAATAAAAGTTGTGCACATTGCAGAGATTTTAAATTGCAACGAAAGTCAGGTGAAATCTTAAATGAGTTTACGAATTGCAGCGGACAAATCGTATGAAGCACGCATTAAGGATTGCTTAGAAAATAGTTTTATGCGAGAAGCAGTTTCATCAGGCCAAGAGCGATTAAAAAAAGGCAAACAAAATTCCTTTGAAGAGCTTGGCAATTGGGAAGATTGGCGCACATTAGGAGAAGAAATCCGTTCTCATACGCTAGAAAACCTTGACTATTATTTGCACGAGTTAAGTGAGCAAGTAGCCGCTCATGGTGGTCATGTTTTTTTTGCCAAAACTGCTGAAGAAGCAAACACTTATGTCAAAGAAATCATACAACAAAAAGATGCGAAAAAAATAACAAAATCCAAATCCATGGTCTCAGAAGAAATTGGCTTAAATGAGGCATTGGAAGAGCTTGGGGTTGATGTAGTCGAAACAGACCTTGGGGAATGGATCTTACAACTCGACGAGGATCCGCCTTCCCACATCGTTGCACCTGCATTACATAAAAATCGTCAGAGCATTCAGCAAACCTTTACAGATAAAAAAGGTTATTCGCAGTCCGATGACCCCGAAACGCTTGCCCGTTTTGCTAGAGAACAGTTGCGGAAAGAATTTTTAAGTGCGGATGTCGGAATAACTGGGTGTAACTTTGCTGTAGCCGAATCAGGTGCAGTCACACTCGTGACAAACGAGGGGAATGCCCGACTCGTAACGTCATTGCCGGATACACAAATTGCCATTATGGGGATGGAGAGAATTGTCCCAACATGGGAAGAATTCGATATTTTAGTAAGCTTGCTTACACGGGCTGCTGTTGGGCAAAAGCTTACAAGTTATATCACGTCAATCATTGGCACCCGTCTCGAAAATGAAATCGATGGACCAGAGGAATTTCACTTAGTAATCATTGATAATGGTCGCTCTAAAATACTTGGCACGGAATTTCAGTCTGCGCTTCATTGTATTCGCTGTGCAGCGTGTATTAATGTATGTCCGGTTTATCGGCACGTTGGCGGTCATGCATATGGTTCAATTTATCCCGGACCAATTGGCGCCGTATTGACACCCCTCCTTGATGGGTACGAAGACCATAAGGAATTACCATACGCTTCATCGTTATGTGCCGCCTGTACTGAAGCTTGTCCGGTTAAAATTCCGCTTCACGAACAACTGATCCGGCATCGGGAAATTATCGTGGAACAAGAAAAGAAAGCACCGGCTTCCGAAAAAGTAATGATGAAAGGATTTGCCAAATGGAGCTCCAGTCCAGCCGCATATAAAATCAGTACCAAAATGGCGCACACTGCTTTAAGCCCTTGGTCTAAGGACGGTACAATTGCAAATGGGCCAGGCCCATTCAAAGCTTGGACAAATACGCGTGATTTCCCCTCACCAAGTAAACAACCTTTCCGAACATGGTTCAAGAAAAGACAGAAAGGGTGAAACATACGAGATGACGATTAAAAACCGAAGCAGTTTTCTCGATCATGTAGCAAAAAATCTTGGACGCTCGCCCCGCACAAATCAAGTGAAAAAGCCGTTATGGACTGTGGCTCCACAATGGGAAGTATATAAAAATTATTCCATTGATAATTTAGTTTCTGTACTGGAAGAACAATGCAAAGCAATCCATACTGATTTCAGAAAAACGCCGATGACCGACTTGCCTGCAGTTATAAAGGAAATAATACAGCAATATGATGGAAACTCTATCATCGCCGCTGAAGATGCACGTAATGAACAGTATGGTTTAACGAAAGTTTTCCAAGAATTAAAACAACACGGAAAAGAAATGCATGTTTGGGATCCTAAGCTGGGAAAAGATAATCAAATCATTGCAGAGCGAGCCGATGTCGGTATCACGTTCAGCGATATCACATTAGCAGAATCAGGAACGGTTACATTATTAAACAATGAAAACAATGCACGAACAATCAGTCTGCTACCAGAAGCATATATTGCGATTATCCCAAAAAGCACCCTTGTCCCTCGTTTAACACAAGCAGCCAAACAATTACACGAAAATGTGCAGCAAGGAGAAAATACCCCCTCCTGTATCAGTTTTATATCCGGACCAAGCAACAGTGCAGATATTGAAATGAATTTAATTGTCGGCGTACACGGCCCGGTTAAAACAGCTTATATTGTCGTTGATTGATCGACATCTCGTGTAAATAATTCGTGTAGTGTATTGCATGTTAGGCACCAAAAGGGTATCCAATGAGAACGGATACCCCTGCTTTTATTTTTTAAAATGTTTACGCGTTCATGCTATTTAAGTCGCCACTTTAAGCCGAACTGTTTGCAGGATCATTGTGCTTTTTTTCTGATTGGTCAACAATTAAACTAGCTGAAGAATCTCCGACAATATTAACTGACGTTCGAATCATATCAAGGATACGATCAATACTTGCAACAAGCGCGATTCCTTCGAGCGGCAAATTGATAGCCGTTAATACCATCGTCAGCATAATTAGCCCCGCTCCTGGCACTCCTGCGGCACCAATCGATGCGAGTGTGCCGACAAGTGCAACCATGAGCAACTGGGAAAACGAAAGACTGACATCAAAATACTGGGCGATAAACATAACAGCCAGACCTTGATAAATTGCTGTACCATCCATATTAATCGTTGCTCCAAGTGGTAAAATAAAACTACTCGTCTCCTTGGATACGCCAAGATTTTCCTGTGTATTCTTCATTGTAACCGGCAACGTCCCAGAACTGCTTGCTGTTGTGAAAGCTACGGTCGCAGCCGGGAATATCCCTTTCAAAAATTGTACAGGATTCATTTTCCCAAAAGATTTTACTGCAGTCGAATAAACAATTGCCACATGAACAATTGCCGCAACTGCCATAGCCAAAATAATCTTAATAAGCGGTAGCAAAACGGAAATTCCATAAGCTCCCACGATTGGCGCAAGCAATCCAAAGATCCCAATCGGAACAAGTTTCATAATGATGCTCGTAATTTTATACATAATTTCTGATAAACCTTCAAAAAAACGCTGAACAGGTAATGCCTTTTCACCAACCATCGTTATGGCAAGGCCTATAAAGATCGCAAAAAAGATGATTTGCAGTATAGAACCAGTCGTTAATGACTCTAGCGGATTAGTTGGGATAATATTTAGTAACGTTGTAATGACACCTTCCGACTCCGCTACTTCCACTGTTTCCCCTTCAAGGGTTACACCGGTATTTTTACCTGGTTGAAAAACAAAACCAGCCATTAGCCCAATACTTATCGCAAACATACTCGTCGCAAGGAAATACAAAATCGTCTTCCCGCCAAGACGTCCAAGTTTTTTAATATTTCCGGCACTGGTGACTCCAACGATAATGGTGGATAAAATAAGTGGCACAATAATGAATTTAATCAGTCGTAAAAATAAATCACCTAATGGCTCAACGAATACAGCCTTTTCACCAAAAATTGCACCGACAATAATAGCAAGAATAAAAGCAATGACAATTTGCCATACAAATTTCCGGTCCATTACAGCATTCCTCCTTGTTGTTTTATTAACTTTTTGAAGAAGATGGATATACTGAAGAATCAACTTGCACCGTATCTGGATATTTAATCCCTGCCCCTGTATTCAGGACAACAACCGTTTCGTCTGCTTTAATCCAGTTATCCTCTCGCAATTTACGAGTGGCTGAAAAAGCTGCTGCACCCTCTGGACAAATAAATGCACCTTCCCTCGTTGCTACCTCTTCCAATTCACGTCCCATTTCACGATCACTTACAGCAACAGCGCATCCTGCCGTATGATATATAGCATCCAATACGAGAAAATCACCAAGTGCTTTTGGTACATTAATGCCAAAAGCAATCGTAGTCGCATCATGCCAAAAATTCGACATCGATTTTTTCTCTTCCCACGCTTTAACGATCGGCGCACACCCCTCCGCCTGAACAGCTACTAGACGTGGAAGCTTATTATCTCGGATCCACCCAATTTTTTGCAATTCCTTCATAGCTTTGTAAATACCAATAAGTCCTACACCGCCACCCGTCGGATAAATGATAACATCAGGAATATTCCATTGTAGCTGCTCCATGATTTCCAGTCCCATCGTTTTCTTACCTTCAATGCGATATGGTTCTTTTAATGTTGCAGCATCATACATCTGTTCATCACGAACTATTTGCCCAGCAATTTTGCCTGCATCGCTGATCAATCCGTCCACCAATAACAATTCTGCCCCGGATACAATGCATTCCTTTTTCGTAATGTCTGGCGCATGAATTGGCATAACAATTTTTGAAGCAATTGATGCTCTTGCTGCATATAGCGACCAGGCTGCTCCAGCATTACCATTTGTTGGCATAACGATTTGTTGTACGTTTAACTCTTTCGCTTTTGAAATGCCAACTGCCGCTCCACGTGCTTTAAATGTTCCCGTCGGAAGCAGGCTTTCATCCTTCATATAAAGTTTGTCGATTGCCAGCGTTTGGCCAATATTTTTCATCGGCACAAGCGGAGTCATTCCCTCACCCAATGAAACAATCGATTCCTCCTGTTTTACGGGAAGCAACTCATGATAACGCCATAAATTGTTTTGCCTTTCAGTTAGTTTTGATCGCTTCCAATTGTTCCGCAATGCTTCCAAATCATATGCAACTAATAACGGAAAACCACAGCTGCATAAATGCCAGATCGATTGGTGCTCATAATTCAACGAACACTTCGAACAATACAAATGAGAAATATAACTAAATGCCAACACGTGCCCCTCCTCTTATTTGCAAATTTCCCTATTCCTCCTTTCTTAACTGAAGAAGCAAGTCCTCGTTCATATATATGCTTCAAGACTTCCAGTTATTAAGAAAAGAGCCACGAAAGACAACGAAATTGAATAATCAACGATTTTAGCAATAAAAAAAGAACCAGGGGATTCCTGATTCCTTGTAGTTTGGTAATTTAAAACCAAAATAATTGAATAAAATAAATAACAGTGGAGTGTACACATGTAATGACGAATGCGTACAATAAATTCCAGCGCAATATAATTTTAAAAACATTTTCTTTTAACAAATTCGATATAACAGTTATAACTGGCGTAATTGGCGAAACCGTCGTCGAAACTGCCCAGGAACTAAGCAACATCATTGCCATTGTAATGACATGAATTCCCAACTGCTCATACGATACCGTTGCAATAATTGCACTAATCGTCACAATCTGATGAATTCCAAGAAATGATAGAACGGCAATAATAGCGATGGTGAAAAAAATCAATAGAAAGATTGAAGTGTCAGCTAATTTCCCCCACCATGCATTAAAATAATTGGCAATTGTTGTTTTGGATAGGACAACCCCAAAGAATCCAGCTGTCAACAGCAAACTTATCTCATTTGCCCGTGTTGACAATATATCTTTCCGATACCGTCTAACCTCTTGCACAAATCGTTTCGGTATTCGTAAATACATGCTCCATAACAAAGCAAATACTAATACAATCAAGGAGATAAGAACACTTGCGTTCAACGGGATAAACGGTTCAAATAAAAATATAAAACCAGTTAACAACAAAAGTACGGCAAATAACTCGTATATTTTCCTAGGGTTTTTTGAAACGCCATTCTCTATATCCGGAATTGCGACATGTTTCATTTCAACAGTCCGAAAAATAACAAAGGCTGTAAGAATTTGAAACGCACTCAAAATAAATCCATACGGCAAAAATTGATGAATTGGTATTTGCAGCGAGTACACAACGAGAAAAACCGAAGCGAAATATGGTGCCCACGTATGAACTGAGGTGAAACCGCGCACATACACTCTACCCAACAAATTATTCGGCAGATGCAATTTTCCTAGCATGGAATGAATAATGTACAAAGAACCCACATTGGTAATCGGACCTAACAATGAAAACAAGCCGGAAATAAATAAGTATAACATATGCGGTTTTTTACTGAATCGAGCCGTGAACTGCGCCAAATGTTCGTGATAATTTCCCAAGCCTATAGGAATGCCCAAAATCGGAACAAGCATAATGAGAACGACGAGAGGTAGGTTTTTATTAATACCCTCTATCCAAATGTCTACGGGAACCTGCTTATACAGCAGAACCACGCTGCCAACTATGACCATAATCGTACCAAAAATCTTTGGCAGACCTTCACTGTAAATTAAGCTGAGAATAATCACTAGTGACGATAGAATCATATAAATAATAGATCCATAAGCAAACGGAATCAACTGACCAATAATAAAGAATAAAATAAGTACAATAACTAATAGATTACTAATCTTCTTCAATCCAAATGCTCCTAATAGTCAATATAAAATTAGCTGCAGCAGGAAGTACAGGCTCACTAGCCACTATCTCCCTGCTGCTTGATTTAAATGATACAACGATTAGTGTGAATAGACAAATAACTACCCATTTAAAGCGCTTAAATGAACCAAACGATTAACCCGACAATTAGGAAGTAAAGCGAGTTTGGTAGCGCTAGAAACATAACCTTAATCGGATCGACCTCTTTACTTAATATTCCACCGATCAGTCCACAAACAACAAATGCCGTCAATCCAACCGGTGGCATATTCTGGCCGGCAGCTGCTATGTGGGAGGCACCAAGCGCAATCATCGTTGGATCTACGTTCATATTTTCCAAAATCGGCCCTAAGAAGGTAATATTAACCGATTGTGCTGTCGTTTGGGAACCGGTCAGCATTCCGACAATTACAACCGACAATGCCCCACCGATTTTAACCATAGAGGACGCTAAACCTTCCGCCATAAGGGCAACTTTATCAATTAAGCCGGATGCATAAAACACACCAACCATCACACCAGCACACAATTGAATTTGCACCGTTTGACTAACCTTCGACAAACCACCCTTAATAACACCCTTTGTATTCTTTCGAACGGAAGTAAAAATAAAGCTTACGATGATTGCCACAACAATTGCAGTCACAACATGGAATGTAACACCTTGAACAATCGGTATTTCTTTAAGCGGCTCCAAAACAGCTGTAAAAATAACCCATTCTGCAAATATATTATAGTCGAATAATGTATTGGCAATTACAATGGCAACCAAAACAGCGAGCGGAATTAATGTGATCCACCGCTCTTTCAATATGTCAAAAACGGACTTGGTCGTCTTTAAATGTTCCGGCATTTTTTTACCGCGAACAAACCGAAATGATTCTAATATGGCAAAAACTGCTCCAAGGGTAACTGTTAAATAGGCAATTTTAATAACTGGATCAGGATCCGTATCAATAAGTGATGCGGATAAAAATACCCCTTGTGTAATCGGAGGCATAATCGACCCAATGGAGGCACCAACCAAAATAATCATCCCTATTTGTTCTGGTTTGATCTTTAACTCATAGAGAGAATTTATAACGAGAAACCCAATAACGGCTGATGCAGCAATGGCATCACCAAGAAATGATCCAGCAATGATCAATGTAATAAATACTGCAGTAATTAATCCTCTAGGCGAATTACCAAAAGCCGAACGAAGGGTATTTAATGTTGTATCCATTGCGCCCAGCTTCACCTGGGACTCGGCATACAGTGAACCGAAAACGGATAGCATAATAACCCAAGAAAGGCGGTCAATACCATCAATAAATGCCAGAAGGGTCTCCCCTGGTCCTAGCCCGGAAATAATTGCTGAGGAAATGGCCGCAACAAGTAAAGCGACTTTAATATTCCCACCTATTTTCGGAATACTTTTTACTAATGCGATAATAAATAATAACAATAAAGGTATAATAATTTCAAACATCACATCATCTCCTTAACTTTATTTAATATTTAACTTTTGAATCTATGTTTTGCCTATTTGTTCGTCTTTTATTGAATTGAATAAATGCCGCTAAAATATTGAATTAGTATTTCTTCATTTATTTAAACAAGTTGATACATATAATTAACCAACGTAGTAATATCAAATATTGGTATAGACGTTACTTCCCTTATCGCTTCTTTATAAGGAGGCATATTTGTACATTCTAGTACAATTGCGCGTACAGTTGGGTTGTTTTTTATTATCCGTTCAATTACTTGTTTCATTTCTTCTCTAACTAAAGCTTCGTCCAAGGTGATTTCTTCTTTAATAATTGCCCCCGAAAAAGCTGGCATATCGTCCATACCTTCAACAATCAATTGAGACTTATGTGCATGTACGCCTCTTAAGTGTGCCTCCGATAAATTTCCTTTTGAGGCTGTAATGACAGCTATAGGTCCTCCTGCAACTGACTCAGCAAGAGGAATTTGCAACAGACTAGATGAAAAGAAAGGGACGGTCAGCTGTTCCTGAATTTCTTTTTGATATATCGCTAGAAACCCGCAGCTCGTTGTAATAGCTTTAATCCCTTCTTCCTCCAATTCCTTTGACGCTTGAATGAATGGTTCCAATAATGTAGGATCCGCTTCATTAACCACACGGGAAATGCTTGCTCCCTGGATCTTTTTATATACAACCGGAAAAGGAAAAGTTTGTTGATTGCCAATGTCTCCTACCGGTCTATGAAACTGTGTATCCAACATTAGTATTCCTATTTTTGCAGTCATCATTTTTGATCAAGCCCATAGGCAGATAGCAACACCCAACCACCCTCTTATTCAAATTTTTAAAGCGTTGTCATTTTTGTGATTTTTCATTTCTCTTTAATAATTACTCAATTTTATTTCACTCGTACTTCTGTAAAGCGGTCTAACGTCAGCGGCGCGAGTAATTCATTTTGTCTACCAGCAACTAAGTCGGCTGTAAGTTTTCCTGTAATCGGAGCGAGTGCAATTCCATCTCCTTCATGACCCGCAGCTATGAAAAAGCCTTCTACTTCAGGTACTTCATCGATAATTGGCAACCCATCCCCAGTAAATGGTCGAAAACCAACCATTGTTCGAATTAACCGAACGTTGTTTATTGAAGGAGCAATTCGTGTTGCATGTGCGGCAATAGCTGCGAATAATTCCGGTGCGACATTTTTATCAATCCCAACAAACTGTCTACTACCACCAATTAATAAATTTCCGCTTTTTGTTTGCCCTAGTGAAAGCCCAATGCCAAAAGGCGGGACATCCTGTTCGTCACTTGAGAGGTGTTTTGCCGCAATATACTGCGAACACAAAACATTCCCACTAACCATTGGTTTGGTTCGTTCGGAAATAAGAATAACGCCGCGACGAGGCTGTATCGGCAAATCTACGCCCGCCATACGTGCAATGCCTGTGGCAAAAGGGCCAGCAGCATTAACAACGATTGGTGTCGCTATCTTTCCTTGGTTCGTTTCGACACCAGTTATCCTCCCTTTTTCTGTATGAATGTCTATTATTTCCGTATGCGTCTGCAATGTCACACCTTTACGCTTTGCTGCAGTTGCAAAAGCATAACTCAATAGTAGTGGATTAACTTCTGCATCATCCTTGCAATAAGTTGATCCAACAATATGTGGTGCAAAGCATGGCTGCTTATCTAAAGCCTCCTCTCTGTCCAGCATCTGTACATGAATACCTGCCTTATTTTGATTTTCAACGAAGTTTTCCATAAATGGCAGATGTGCTTCGTTCTCTATAACAATCATGCCCCCTGATTGTTTAAACTCAAAAGACATGTCAAGCTCTGCTTCAAGATTTTCATAAATATTCCTGCTTGCATGTGCTAATCGTACGGGGAACCCTGGTTTTTTGGATTGTAAAAATATTGCCTTGTCACAGGATCCTGATGTTTTCCCGCCTATTTCATCTTTGTCAATTAGCATAACGTGATCAACAACTTCCGCAAGACGAAAAGCAATTGAAGCGCCAACTACTCCCCCGCCAATAACAACAGCATCTGCTGTTTTCATTACATGCATCTCCTTTAAACATAAACTTTACTGCTAATAAGTTTAATACTGTACTATTTATTGTTTCGTGATAATTCTTTAAACGTTATCGGCCTTGCTGGAAAATTGTGGGATAGCCGGGATGCTGGTGGTGTTAGATCACTTGTGTGGACCGAAACGAGTTTTTCCAACATCGGTCGGCACGTTTTCCCCTGACAAATGCCCATCCCTGCTCTTGTACGCAATTTTAACTCTTTTGTCGTTTTGGTGCCATTTTCCAATTCATTCATTATTTCACTTAATAAAACTTCTTCACATCTACAGATGACTGGATTGCTGTTAATTGTCATAACCTCCAAAATATAATGAATAAATTCCATATCATCAATTTGTTCTTTCTGCATAATATAGTCAAAGGTGTCAATCACCTGATACTCGTTCTAAAAATTTGTTATATTCAGTTATATCGAGGTGATTATACTATAACATTCTTTCATCGTAAATAACACTTGCTGAAAATAAGACTTCTTGTAGAATTATAAAAGAGTCAGACAATAATCTTACCCAAAAAATACCTCTATTACCCACAGTCGTTTGATATAATGATAGGGCATAGACATGTACATGAATCCTTTTTCTATTTTACGTTATTATTAATCTTATTGGAAGGTGGAATTAAATATGTTTAACCATTTGAATATTCTTATAATAGGGGGCGATGAGCGTTATCTGCATGTTATAAAAGAGCTTGCCTCCCAGAAGGCGACACTTTACTTAGCTGGGTTCGATCAATTGGATTTTTCTGACGAACACATAATACATACAGATCTATCAAGCGTCGCTTTCGAAAAGCTTGATGCCGTCATTTTACCGGTTACCGGAACTACAATGGAAGGAAAGATAAAACCTACTTACGCTAATGCAGACATTGTACTCACGAAAGATATGATCAATACAACCTCTGATTCATGCGTTATTTATACAGGAGTTGCCAATTCGCACTTGGAGGAAATAACTAGAAACAGAGATTTAACCCGCATTTTTGTACGTGATGATGTAGCAATTATGAATTCCATTCCTACTGCTGAAGCGACATTAAAACTGGCTATTGAACATACGGATAGAACGGTGCACGGGGCTAACGTTTGTGTAACTGGCTTTGGCCGGGTCGGTTTTACTGTTGCTCGCTTATTCGCCAATGTGGGTGCAAAAGTAGCCGTTGCAGTTCGCAATTCAACAGATATGGCACGAATCAAGGAACTCGGTATGAAGCCTATTTCTATTAACCAGATACAATCGAACGCGCCGGAAACAGATATTATTATTAATACCATTCCTCATCCGGTAATTGATGCACAGGTCGTCAAACAGATGAATTCCTCTGCCCTCATCATCGACCTTGCCTCTGCACCTGGTGGAACAGATTTCGCGTCTGCTGAAGCGCATCGTATCAAAACGCTTCATGCCTTAGGGTTACCAGGAAAAACCGCACCTGCCACAGCTGGGGAAATTATCGCAAAGACACTCGTTTCGTTAATAAAAGAACAATTATAGACGTTTACAACCATTAGTATTTGCAAACAAGCCTGCTCCTGGATGTCGGGTTCAGGCTTGTTAATTTTTAATGCTCTCCTTCACAATTATACCGTTTCCACTTTTGCACTCTTCACACCTTTAATACCGTGAATCATCGTATAGATATCCGTAGCTGAATAGTTTTGTACTGTAATAACGGTAATTCCTAGTTGAAGGATTTTTTCCGGTAAATCTTCTATTTTTAAATTTTTAATTTCTATCTTTTTCCGATTCATTTCAGCAGTAACTTCTTCTATGTTTTTAGTTTCATGAACAAGAACAGTTAATTTCATTTCCCTAGCCCTTAATTGTTTTGGGCCAATGAACTTGAGTATGAGCGGTAAAATTTTTAAACTAAACAAAATAAAAACTGCAGCAATAATTGCTTCAAAATAAAATCCTCCACCGACTGCAATTCCAATTCCGGCAGCAGCCCAGATCACTGCTGCTGTTGTAAGACCGGAAACTGTCAAGCCTCCGCGCCTTAAAATAACACCTGCACCTAAAAAACCAATCCCGCTTACAATTTGTGCAGCCAAACGCATTGGATCGGTTCGAATATTCGCTGACGCATCTGCAAATTGCATTGCCGCGTCAATGGATACAAGCGTTAGTAAACAACTCGCTACGGAAATAACGATACATGTTTTCAATCCAAGCGGTTTATGTTTTAATTCACGCTCCAGTCCGATAATCATTCCTAGTAGCGCTGCTAATCCAAGTCTTAATAAAATCTCCTCCACGCTTCCCACCTCCTGCCGTTTTCTGTTTTACTTATTCCCTACTTATTCAAAGACTAAAATTTAAATTGCTTCTCTATTTTATAAATAAGTGTTTTTTATATGAACACGACTGACAAGTAATTTACTATCCGTTACAATTGAAAGAATAGAATGATGATTAAAATTATTTCTTTATTCGATTCTCATTATGAAAGGAGAACGCATGAATAAATTTGTATTTGGACTTTTAGTCGTAATCACTACATCTTTAATGGGGTCATCTTTTGCGATCGGGAAAATCGGGCTAATTTATTCCTCTCCCCTTCTGTTAGTGGCATTCCGGTTTACATTAGCAGGACTTATCATGGCATTTATCGTTTTAATTGCGAAACAGCCACATCCAACACGCGTTTCCCATTGGCTTAAAATTAGCATTATTGGTTTTTTTCAAACCGCTGGAGTAATGGGTTGTATTTTTGTAAGTCTGCGCATGATCACAGCCGGCGAATCATCCATTTTAACATTTGTTAATCCGTTGCTTGTCGTCATACTCGGAACCATATTTTTGAAACTTCGTTATCGCTTTTTACAATGGTTTGGAGTTTTTATCGGATTCACTGGTGTATTTATTACTTTCGGTGCGCACGTTGATTTAAAAATCGGTACACTTCTCGGATTTCTTTCAGCCGTTTCATGGGCAATTGGTACGCTCTTGATCAAAACATGGGGTATTTCTTTAAATGTATGGGTTTTAACAGCTTACCAAATGTTGTTTGGCGGACTAATTCTTTTAGCAGCGAGTTTTATTTTGGAAGATCCTTTTTTTGAAATTACTACTCCATCCATCTTAATTTTATTATGGCTAGCGATTATGGCCTCTATCGTCCAGTTTGCTGTCTGGTTCTTTTTATTGCAAAAAGGCGATCCAGGAAAAACGAGCGCATTTTTATTTCTTGCACCTTTTTTTGGAGTATTGTTCGGTTGGATATTACTTGGTGAAAAAATTGAATGGTTCGGTTATGCAGGTGGTGCACTTATTTTAGTCGGTATATTTTTTGCAAACTGGTCCAGTTGAGCACATCCCTACATGGGGAAAGGGAAAAGTGAATGAACTGCATTTCCCTGTAGATGATTTCACTTAGGAATGGATGGTTTTCTTATACTTATTCTTATGCCAATTTTAGCAATGTTATATTCTCTGCAGGCAAATGTATGAATACATATTTTCTCGGCCATGGAAAGAACTATTTGGTTCAACGTGATCCCATGCTTCTTTAATCACTGCATAATTTCCCCTAAAAACCTCAAACTATCTGTAATAGCTAATAAAAGGAGAGGGAAAATGGTTAATAAAGAAAAAGAATTTAATAATCAATTCAAGAAAAACAAACAAAGCGGTGAACACAGAAACGGGCGCAAAAGCCAATTCAAAAATCACAATAGCAAGGGCGGAGAAGAGCCAAATGAATATAGAAGTCAAATAGAAGAAGATTAAATATCCGAGATATAAGTATGTCAATATAGAAAAATCCGAACAATGATTCAAATTGCTTTATTCGAATCCGTTCGTTTTTTTCTTTTGGTTGTTTTCGTAAGTTTCGTTGCTGAACATCCATAAACTACGATGTACCTGCAATGTTGTTTTCCGCTGCGGACAGTCGCTTTCCACGAGCAACGCTTCAGCTTCCTCGGAAGCAAAAACCGCTTCCTTCGGGATCTTCAGCTGGGACTGCGCGTGAATGCTCGCCCCACCGAAAAGATTTGTTGCTTTTCCCGTAGGTGTCAACTGCCCTCCGCTTCAAACAACCATCTTAATAGTGTATTACAGCTTCTTTGTACTAATACTCATATCAAGCACTACTCTGCACGAGCGAAGGAAATACACGTAGACTCCTGTGGGAGAGCGAGGAGGCTGCTGAAAAAGTTGGCTTTATTTAAAAAATAAAAAGGTGTAAGAAAAAAGGAGTAAATTTTCATGATTATGATCAGAAAATACTTCTTTTTTTCTATTTCACAGGTGTTTTATTCACCTATTTTTGATTTATTAACTTGGTGATCCTTTTCATATTAGCCACGAATACGGTGGCGGCTCCTTGAATTTTCATGCCAATCAGACCCGAGGAATTGGCTTTTACATACCCGTGTCTGTGTTTTAATTCGCTGTTTTTAGCTTCAATTTTATAACGCTCTTTCGCTAATCGTTTGAATGCTTCTGTTTCTTGGAATGCCTCCTGAGCAATATGTTCAGTCGATTTAATTGTTACCGAATAGGTTTTTGTTTTTGCTCCATTTTTGTAACAACCATCACGCAGTGGACATACCTTACACTTTTCTACATCAAAATAATATTTTAACTGCGTATTTTTTGATGAATCATCTTTTCTTTTTTTGACTGATTTTTTTACCGCTAAATGCCCTGCTGGGCATACATACATATTTGCGTCTTTATTAAATTCGAATTCCTTTCCTCTTTCACGCTTTCCATTCGTAATAACAGGGTGTAAGCGGGAAATAAATTGTTTTTCTCTTTTTTTCATATATTTTAGATTATCTTTACCCGAATAGGCAGTATCTCCAATCACCGTATCCACTGTCATGCCATTTTTCTCGCTAGTCTCCACTAATTCCTTTAGATATTTTGTATCACTTTTTTCACCTGAAGTAACTACCGCTGCCGTAATGATACGTTCATCGGACATTGCGATATGCGTTTTATAACCTAAAAATGAATAATCAGTCGCTTTATAGCCTTTTCGAGCATCGGGATCTCCACCGTAATTCGCTTCTTCTTGAATATCATCTATGATTTCCTTTACCATATTGATTTTTTCTTTAACGACCGGCAATTGTTTTAATGGTTCCTCTTTTTCTATGACATCGATTACGGTATTCGTATACGCCAGTTCCTCTTCCAGCGAATTAGTAGTTGGCTTGGCTGGGAACTTTCCTTTAATGGATGCCTGGTGTTTATAGACCGTCTTACGCAATAATTTAGATTTTTCTTGGACATATTCTTTAGCCATTTTCGCATGGAAACGGGATGTCGTATGCGTGGCGTCTACAATAATCGTATTACTCGCCAACACCTCATGTTGCAGGGCTAACTCAACCGTCTTATCCACAAGCAGATCCATTAAGTTTTTATCCTTCAAACGTAGTCTGCGGAATTTGGTTAGAGAGCTTGAGTGGATGACAGAAGCTTCCGGAACGAGATCCAAAAAATATTTAAAAGACAAGTCATACCTAGCGCGCTCTACTAAGTCTGCATCCGACAAATCATAGATTTGTTTCAGAAGAAGATACTTAAACATTCGAACAGGCGGCTCGGCATTTCTTCCATTATCTAAACAGTATTTGTCTTTTAGCTCCTCTTCAATAAAGCTGAAATCCACTAACTCTTTCATTTGACGAAGGAAGTTATCTTTCGGAATCAACATATCGTAAAGTTCGTCGTGTGCGCTTAATGGTAATGACGGTTGTCGTTCTAACATTGGAAATCCCCACTTTTAAATATAATAAGTCTATTATAAACTA